>NZ_JBIAGW010000003.1:510740-744691 GCF_042869955.1 Streptomyces sp. NPDC006691 | reverse complement strand
TGCGCCCCCTGCACCCCCGGTTCGGGGCTCCGCCCCGGACCCCGTATCGCGCCTGAACGGCGCTCGTCCTCAAACGCCGGACGGGCTGAAGTGCCTCGATGCGGGCCCGTATCGATCAGCCGGACGGGTTGGAGGTGCCTCCACCGGCCCCTATCGATCAGCCGGGCGGACTGGAGATGCCTCCACCGGCCCGTACCGGTCAGCCGGACGGGCTGAAGATGCCCATGCGGGCCAGCACCGAGACCCTTAGGGGCGCGGGGAACTGCGCGAGAAGCGGGCACGGCCCGCGGACGGAAGCGGGTTTGGGGGCGCGGGGAACTGCGCGACAAGCCGCGCACGGTCTGCGGACGGAAGCGGGTTTGGGGGCGCGGGGAACTGCGCGACAAGCCACGCACGGTCTGCGGACGGAAACGGGGTCAGGGGCGCGGGGAACTGCGCAACCAGCCACGCACGATCCGCACCCGAACAAGCGGGGCCCGGGGCGCAACCCCGGAAGCCCACCCACCCCATTCCACTTCCTCCATCCCACCCCCGGAGGGTTTAGGGAAGGGGCGGGGAGGGGTCCAGAACCGGGACCCGGGCCGGAGCCCCAGCGCACCCGGCCGAGCCCCACCAGACCCGCACCGGGCCGCAGGCCGCCCCACCACCGCAACCCCGGTCCGCAGCCCGCACCCGCACCGCCCCCCGGGCAGCCCGCACCTCGGACCGCAGCCCGCACCCGCGCCCCCCGGGTAGCCCGCACCCCGGACCGCGGCCCGCACCCCCACCCCCCCCGGGGGGCCCCGCCCCCAACCCATGCCCGGAACGGGTGACTTGTCGGCCAGCATCCCCCGCGCGCCCCACCCACAGTGCGTGGATGGGCACGTGAACCCCCGCCTTCTCCTCGCCGCGCTTCTCGCCGCCACCGCGACCCTCCTCGCCGGGCCCGCTCCCGCCACCGCCCACACGGGATTCCACGAGTACGTGGCCCTCGGCGACTCCTGGTCCGCCGATGTCACCGTGCTCGGCATCGACCACACCTACGCCCCCTCCGGCTGTGCCCAGAGTTCCTGGAACTACCCCAAGCAGGTCGCCGCCCGGCTCGGCGTGAAGACCTTCCGGGACGCGACGTGCGGCGGCGCCACCACCGCCGAGATGACCGCGCCGCAGAACGTCGGCCACCTGCCGCTGCTGGCGCAGGGCGTGAACCCGGCCCAGTTCGACCGGCTCACCGCCTCCACCGACCTCGTCACCGTCGGCATCGGCGGCAACGACATCGGCCTGGCCACCGCCGTCATCGGCTGCGTCAACCCGCTGCCCGCCCCTCTCGGCGCCCCGTGCCGGGCCCGGTTCGCCGGGGCCGACGGGCGGGACCTGATGTCGCGGCGGATCGCCGACACCAAGGCCCGGATCGCGGGCGTGCTGGACGGCATCCACCAGCGCTCGCCCAAGGCCACCGTGCTGGTCGTCGACTACCTCGCCGGTGTCGCCGACGGGCGCGGCTGCTACCCGAGGGTGCCGATCCTCGACGAGGACCTCGGCTGGCTCGGCGCCCGTCTCAAGGAGCTGAACGGCATGCTCGCCTCCGCCGCGGACGAGGGCGGGGCCACGCTCGTCGACACGTACACGGGAAGCGTCGGGCACGACGTCTGCCAGCCCGAGGGCAAGCGGTGGGTCGAGGGCCTGGTGCCGCTGTCCTCCAACCCGCCGGGGCCCGCCATCCCCTTCCACCCCAACCGCCTGGGCGCCGATCACCAGGCGGCGACCGTGCTCGCCGCGTTGGGTGGCTGAGGAGGCACCAGCGTGGTGCGTCCGACGCGTACGGGCGCACGAAAAGGCCCCCCGCTTGCGCGAGGGGCCTTTTCCGTCTGTGCGCCGCCAGGGACTCGAACCCCGGACCCGCTGATTAAGAGTCAGCTGCTCTAACCAACTGAGCTAGCGGCGCGTGCTGACAGAGAAAATACTACCTGGTCCCGCGGGGTGCTTCCGACCACCCGGACCTCCACGTGGGGGGCCTCCCGGCGGCCACCTGGACCGGGGCGCGCCGGAGGCGTCAGATGGCCAGCGAGAGCACCACGGGAGCGGCCCGGCGGTTGAGGGTGTCGGCCGCGGCGCGCAGGCGGTGGGCGTGTTCGATCGGCATCGACAGGGCCAGGCACCCCACGGCCGAGCCCGCGGTGAGCGGGACCGCCGCGCAGACCGTGCCGACCGCGTACTCCTGGAGGTCGAGGACGGGCACGGTGGCCGGCTGGCTGTCGAGCTTGGAGAACAGGACCTTCTCGCTGGTGATCGTGCGCGAGGTGAGCCGGGCGATCTTGTGCCGGGACAGGTGGTCGCGGCGGCCGTTCTGGTCGAGCTGGGTGAGCAGGCACTTGCCGACCGCGCTCGCGTGCGCCGCCGACTTGAAGTCGACCCACTCGTTGACCTTCGGGGCGCGCGGCCCGTCCGCGTACTGGGTGATCTTCACCTCGCCGTCGATGTAGCGGCTGATGTAGACCGCCGCGCCGACGGAGTCGCGCAGCGACATGAGGGTGTCCTGGAGCTTGGCCTCCAGGGCCTGCTGACGGACGGCCCCCGAGCCGAGCAGGACCATCGAGTCGCCGATCACATAGGCGCCGTCGGCCACCTGCTCGACATAGCCCTCGCGCCGCAGCATCAGGAGCATGGAGGACAGATGGGCGGTGGGCAGACCCGTCTCGCGGCCGATCTGGACGTCGGTCACGCCCCCGCCGTGCCGGGAGATCGCCTCAAGGACGCGCAGGACGTACTGCACCGAGTGGAACGGCGCGGTCGGCTCTGGCTTCAGCGCCACGGTTTCCCCCTACTGTCCGGCGGATCCTGTCTGGACTCTGTCTGGACAGGCCCTAGCAGGTCGAACTGCGAAGGTGGCAGGTCTGCCGTTCCACGATAGCCGCCAAGACCCCTTCCTGGTGCGGGTGTTGACAAGATTGGTGGCGCGTTCCAGCGCTCTACGCTGGGACGCGCCACCGTGGCATATGCCAGAGTCATGGTCGGGGGCGCACGGTTGCCCGGACCGTGAGGTCAGCGCCGTGCACGGCGCGTGGTCAGACGATCGCGCCGAGGAACTCCCGCGTCCGCTCGTGCTCCGGCTCGCCGAAGATCTTCTCGGGCGGCCCGGACTCGATGACCTTGCCCGCGTCGAACATCATCACCTCGTCCGAGATGTCCCGCGCGAAACTCATCTCGTGGGTGACGCAGAGCATCGTGATGTCGGTGGTCCGGGCGATGTCGCGCAGCAGGTCCAGGACGCCCGCGACCAGCTCCGGGTCGAGCGCGGAGGTCACCTCGTCCAGGAGCAGCACCTCGGGCCGCATGGCGAGCGCCCGCGCGATCGCGACGCGCTGCTGCTGGCCGCCGGACAGCTGCGAGGGCTTGGCGTCGCGCTTCTCGCCCAGGCCCACCAGGTCGAGCAGCTCGCGCGCCCGCTCCTCGGCTTCGTCGGCACTCAGGCCGAGCACCCGTACCGGGGCCTCGGTGATGTTGCGCAGGACGCTCATGTTGGGGAACAGGTTGAACTGCTGGAAGACCATGCCGATCTTCTTGCGGGCCTCTCTGCGCTCCTTCTCGCCGGCCGGGTACAGCCGGGTCCCGTTGACCTGGATGATTCCGGAGTCCGGGGTCTCCAGGGTCATGAGCAGCCGCAGGATCGTGGTCTTGCCGGAGCCCGACGGGCCGATCAGGGTGACGTGCTTGCCCTTGCGGGCGGTGAAGCACAGGTCGTCGAGGACGGTGTTGTCGCCGAAGCGTTTGGTGACGTTCTCGAAGCGGATCAGCTCGGTGCCGCTCCGCTTCTGCGCGTTCTTCACGGTGCTCTCGATCTGGGTGTCAGCGGACAAGGCGGCGCTCCAGGGCTCGTACGAACAGCGAAGCCGGATAGGCGATGAGGATGAAGGCGACGCCGACGACGGTCAGCGGCTCGGTGTACTGGAAGGTGCTCGCCCCGGCCAGACGGGACTGCTGGAGCATCTCCAGGACACTGATCCCGGCGAGCAGCGGGGTGTCCTTCAGCATGGAGATGACGTAGTTGCCGAGCGCCGGCGCGATGCGGCGGACGGCCTGCGGCAGGATCACCGCGAACCAGGTGCGGTGCGCGGGCAGGCTCAGCGCGGTGGCCGCCTCCCACTGGCCCTTGGGCACGGCGTCGATGCCGGCCCGGTAGACCTGCGCGGTGTACGTCGAGTAGTGCAGGCCGATGGCGAGGATGCCGGTGGTCAGCGCGGAGAACTTCACGCCCCACTCCGGCAGCACGAAGAACAGGAAGAACAGCTGCACCAGTAGGGGGGTGGTGCGGATGAACTCCGTGATCAGGTTGACCGGCCAGCGTACGAAGCGGGTCGGGGCCCGGAAGGCCAGCGCCCACACCAGGCCGAGGGAGAAGGAGATGAGGGAGCCGAGCGCGAGGATCTCCAGCGTGGTGACCACGCCGTCCCAGAAGCGCGGCATGAAGTCCCACACGGCGGACCAGTCCCAGGTCATCGGAGGTCACCTCGCGCTGCTGTCGTGCCGCCGACCGGGGCGGGCCTGCGTGGCTTGGCGGGAGTACGGGTCCTGCCGCCCGGGTCCGTCATGGCGATCCCGAGGTTCGCCTTGGTGCGGCGCTCAAGTGCCTTCATTCCCCGGGTGATCGCGAAGGCGAGGACGAAGTAGATGACGAGGGTGACGGAGTAGATCTGCGCGCTGTCCTGGGTCGCGAGCCGCACCAGGTACGCCGCGAAGGACACGTCGCCGACGCCGAGCAACGAGACGAGGGCCGTCCCCTTCAGCAGCTCGACCAGCAGGTTGCAGAACGGCGGGATCATCTCCGGCACCGCCTGCGGCAGGAGGACGAGCCGCATCCGCTGCCAGGGCGTGAGGCTGAGCGCGATGCCCGCCTCGCGCTGCGCGGGCGGCACCGAGTTCAGCGCGCCGCGCACGATCTCCGCGCCGTACGCGCCGTAGGAGAGGCCGAGGGCGAGCACCGCGGCCCACATCGGGACCAGCTGCCAGCCCGCGAGCGGCGGCAGCACGAAGAACAGCCAGAACATCAGGACCAGGGCCGAGGTCCCGCGGAAGACCTCCGTGTACGCGGCCGCCAGGAAGCGCACCAGGCGCGAGCGGTGAGTGCGGGCCAGGCCGATCCCGAAGGCGACGAAGGCGGCCAACGCGGCGCTGTACACGGTGAGTTGGATGGTGATCCAGATGCCCGGGAGCACCCAGTGCTGCCACAGTCCCGCCGTCATCGGCACAGCTCCTTGGCGGTCAGGGTGGTCATCTCGGCCTGGGTGAAGCCGAACGGCTTCAGGATCCGGAAGAGTTCGCCGCTCTGCTTCATGCGGTGGATCTCGGTGTTGAAGGCGTCGCGCAGGGCGCCGTCGGTGGGCCGGAAGGCGAAACCGCCGCCGTCGATCTTCTTCTTGCCGTCGACGACCGCCGCGAACGCCTGGGTGGCCTCGGCCTTTGCGCTCTTCTTGGCGACCTCCCGCACGGTGAGCGCGGTGCCCGCGAAGACGTCCACCCGGCCGGACTCCACCGCGTTCAGGCCCGCCACCTGGTCCTGGAGGATGACGATGTCCTTCTCGGGGTAGCCGGCCGCGGTGGCGTAGCCGATCTCGGCGTAGCCGGTGCCGGTCGCGAACCTGGCCTTGGTGCGGACCACGTCCTCGTAGGTGTGCAGGTTCTTCGGGTTGCCCTTGCGGACGATGAAGGCGTCCAGCATCTGGTACTCGGGGTCCGCGAACAACACCTGTGCGCAGCGGTCCTTGTTGATGTACATCCCGGCCGAAACGACGTCGAACTGCTGGGAGTTGAGGCCGGGGATCAGCGAGGAGAAGTCGGTCGCCACGGGCTGGACATGGCCGATGCCGAGCCGCTTGAAGATGACCTTGGCGAGTTCCGGTGCCTCGCCGGTGAACTCGCCCTGGTCGTTCACATACCCGTACGGAACTTCGCCGGCGATACCGAGGCGCACCGCGCCCTGCGACTTGAGGCGGGCGAGGGCGTCGCCCTGGGGGACGCGGGAGCAGGCGGCCGCGCCGGTGAGGGCGACGGCGGCGGTGCCGGCGAGCAGGGTGCGCCTGGGTATGGAGGGTCTGGGGCGTGAGATAGCTCTGGCCATGGCGGCGCGGCTACCCGAGTTCAAGCGGCCCATGCCTCCTATTTTTCCGGGTGCCGCCCGCGCCCGCTCGCCGGACTCAGCTGCTCGGGTGTCCCGTGAGGGCCGCCGCCGCCCGGAGCACGGTCCGCTCTCCGTACCTGGCGGCGATCAGCTGGAGGCCCACGGGGAGGCCGTCCGTGTCCGCGCCGACCGGGACCGTCGCGGCGGGCTGCTGGGTCAGATTGAACGGATAGGTGAACGGCGTCCATCCCGTCCACCGATGGGGCCCCGAGCCCCGGGGGGCGGCCCGGCCGGCCGCGAACGCGGTGATCGGCAGCGTCGGGGTGGCGAGGAGGTCGTAGCGCTGGTGGAAGAGGGCCATCCGGCGGCCCAGCTCGATACGGGCCTCCTGCGCGGCGAGCAGGTCGAGGGCGGAGAGCCGGGCGCCCCGGGCCGCGATCGAACGCAGCCCCGGGTCGAGCAACCCCCGCTTCTCCGCGCCCAGTTGATGGACGATACGGGCCGCTCCCGCGTTCCACAGCGCGTTGAAGGCCTCGATCGGGTCCGCGAAGTCGGGGTCGGCCTCCTCCACGTAGGCGCCGAGGTCCGCGAGCCGGGTCACCGCCGTCCGCACGGCGGCCGCCACCTCCGGGTGCACCGCGACCTGGCCGCCGAAGGAGGGGGAGTAGGCGATGCGCAGGCCCTTCACGCCCGCCGCCGCGTCCTGCGCGAGGGCCTCGGCGTAGGAGTGGGCGGGGAGCAGCGGTTCCAGGGCGGTGGGGTCCCGCGGGTCGGCGCCGCCGATGACGTCGAGGAGGAGTGCCGCGTCCGCCGCGTCGCGGGCGAGCGGGCCGACGTGGGAGAGCGTGCCGAAGGGGCTCGCGGGGTGCAGGGGGACCCGGCCGTAGGTGGGCTTGAGGCCGAACACCCCACAGAACGACGCCGGTATCCGGACCGAGCCCCCGCCGTCGGTGCCGACCGAGAGCGGCCCCGCCCCGGCCGCCACCGCCGCGGCGCTGCCGCCGCTGGAGCCGCCCGAGGTGCGGGCCGGGTCGTGCGGGTTGCGGGTGATGCCGGTGCGCGGCGAGTCGGTCACGCCCTGCCAGCCGAACTCGGGCGTCGTCGTCTTGCCGATCAGCACCGCGCCGTGCTCGCGAAGCCGGGCCACGGCCGGGGAGTCGGTGCTCCAACTGCCGTCCTCATCAAGGGTGTTGGATCCCTTGAGGGTCGGCCCGCCTGCCTGGAGGAGGGTGTCCTTGACGGACACCGGCACGCCGTCGAGCAGCCCCTTCGGCTCTCCCGCGTGCCAGCGCTCGGTGGCGGCGCGGGCCTGGGCCAGGGCCGGCTCGGTGTCGACGCGTACGAACGCGTTCAGGCGTGGCTGCACCTCCTCGATCCGGGCCAGGACGGCCCGGGTCGCGTCGAGGGGTGAGAAGGTGCCGGCCCGGTAGCCGGACAGGAGTTGACGTGCCGTCAGGTCGGTGAGTGCGCTCGGCTCGGTCATGAGGGGTGTCGTACCCATCCGGGTGGCCCGACACGTGGGCGGGGGCGCCGGGAATAAAACGGAGAGACCCTCCTGTTAGCAGTGTCCGTAGCGACGTGAAGATTCGACGAGCTGGAGGCGTGGACCGGTGGACGTGGATGCGATTCGAGGGACGGCGGCCGGGACCGCACCCGTGCCCCTGTCGGTGCTCGACCTGGTGACCGTGGGCAACGGCTACAACGCGAACCGTGCCCTGCGCACCAGCGTGGAGATCGCGCGGCTCGCCGAGCGGCGCGGCTTCCACCGGCACTGGGTGGCCGAGCACCACTCGATGCCGGGCGTCGCCTCGTCCGCGCCGGCCGTGATCCTCGCCCACCTCGCCGCCCACACCTCGCGCATCCGGCTGGGCTCGGGCGGCGTGATGCTGCCCAACCACGCGCCGCTGGTGATCGCCGAGCAGTTCGGCACGCTGGAGGCGATGGCGCCGGGCCGCATCGACCTCGGGCTCGGCCGTGCGCCCGGCACGGACGGGGCGACGGCGGCGGCGCTGCGGCGCACGGACCGGCTCGCCGAAGGAGCCGAGGACTTTCCGCAGCAGCTGGCCGAGCTGACCCGGTTCCTCGACGACGACTTCCCCGACGGGCACCCCTACGCCCGCATCCACGCGGTGCCGGGGCCCGTGCAGGGCCCCTCCGGCCGGCCCCCGATCTGGCTGCTCGGCTCGTCCGGTTTCAGCGCGCGCCTGGCCGGCGTGCTCGGACTGCCCTTCGCCTTCGCGCACCACTTCTCGGCGGCGAACACCGTGCCGGCGCTCGACCTCTACCGGGATTCCTTCCGGCCCTCCGCGGTCCTGGACGCGCCCTACGCCGTGATCGGCGTCTCGGCGCTGGCCGCGGACGACGAGCGCGAAGCGCGGCGCCAGACGCTGACCAACGCGCTCTCGATGGTCCGGTTGCGCACCGGGCGGCCCGGGCTCGTGCCGACGCCGGAGGAGGCGGAGGCGTACGAATTCAGCCCGCTGGAGCGGGAGTTCGTGGACAGCTGGCTGTCCAACGTGATCTCCGGTACGGCGGACGAGGTGCGGGCGGGCCTCGACGACCTCCAGAAGCGCACGGGGGCGGACGAACTGATGCTGACGGCCAACGCCCACAGCCCGGAGGCCCGCCTCCACTCCTACGCCCTGCTCGCCGACGCGTACGGCTTGCCCGAGCTCTAGCCCTGCTCGCCGACGCGTACGCCCTGCCCGAGCTCTAGGCCTGCTCGCCGACGCGTACGCCTTGCCCGAGCTCTAGCCCTTCCGGCCCGGGCCCAGCCTGCTGGTCTGCGAGACCGGAGCTGCCCGCTTGCGCCCGGGCCCAGCCCGCCGGCCGACGGGGCGGGGCTGCTTCCGCGTGCGGTGTGGTCGGTGCGGCTCGTCGTGGGCCGTTCGCGCAGTTCCCCGCGCCCTTGGCGGGGCTGCGGTGGGGCTCGGTATGGGGAGTGGTACAGCGGTCCCTGGGGGCGGGGGTGGCCGGTTCTCTTCGGGGGGTTGAGGGGGCAAAGGGGGTCAACTCGGGGGCTGACTAGGGGATTCGCGGCCAGATTGGTCTAGTCCTCAATTTGGTTCAGACCATTGACGTGGCCGGGACAGGGTCGCTATCAATTCCTCACCCACCCGTACCGCACCCCGTGCTCCACCCCCCCCGGAGGCCGTCTTGCAACGCCGCAGACCCCTTGTCGCAGCCCTGAGCACCGCCGTGCTCGCCGCCGGCGCCCTGGCCGCCTTCGCGGGCCTCGGCACCGCATCCGCCGCGACCACCGCGCAGACCGCCGCCGCCCCTTCGACCGGCGGCGTGAAGATCGCGTACTACGACCAGTGGAGCGTGTACGGGAACGCCTTCTACCCCAAGCACCTCGACACCCGGGGCATCGCGGGCAAACTGGACGTCCTCAACTACTCATTCGGCAACATCGACCCCACCAACCTCACCTGTTTCGAGGCGAACAAGGCGGCGGGCGACGACAACAACCCCAACGCCGGTGACGGCGCGGGCGATTCGTTCGCCGACTACCAGAAGTCGTTCGGTGCCGCCGACAGCGTGAGCGGCGTCGCCGACACCTGGAACCAGCCGATCGTGGGCGTCTTCAACCAGTTCAAGGAACTGAAGGCGAAGTACCCCAAGCTGAAGATCAACATCTCGATCGGCGGCTGGACCTACTCCAAGTACTTCCACGACGCGGCCCTCACCGACGCCAGCCGCAAGAAGTTCGTGTCGTCCTGCATCGACCAGTACATCGCCGGCAACCTCCCGGTCGACGGCGGCTACGGCGGCGCGGGCGCGGCGGCCGGGATCTTCGACGGCGTCGACATCGACTGGGAGTACCCGGGCTCGCCCGACGGCCACCTCGGCAACCACTACGGCGCCGAGGACAAGGCCAACTACACCGCCCTGCTGGCCGAGTTCCGCAAGCAGCTGGACGCGTACGGCAGCGCGCACGGCGGCAAGCACTACCTCCTGACGGCCGCGCTCCCGGCCGGCCAGGACAAGATCAAGAACATCGAGACGGACAAGATCGGCGCGTACCTCGACTACGCGAACATCATGACGTACGACATGCACGGCGCCTGGAACGCGACCGGCCCCGCCTACCACCAGTCGCCGCTGGTCTCGCCCCCCAATGACCCGACCGACGTGATCAAGCCCGGCACCCAGAAGTACTCGATCTCCAACGCGATCGACTCCTGGATCGACGGCAACGCGGCCTACGGCATCGCGGGCGGCTTCCCCGCCAACAAGATCACGCTCGGGTACGAGTTCTACTACCGCGGCTGGAAGGGCGTCCCGGCGACCAACAACGGCCTCGCCCAGACCGCGACCGGCCCCTCCAACGCCCGGCCCACCAGCCAGGTCGCGGGCACCGCGCTCTACAAGGAGCTCGGCGGCATCGTCGACAACCCGGCGACCACCTTCTGGGACGCGGACGCGAAGGCCTCGTACTTCTACAAGGACGGCGAGTTCTTCACCGGCCTCGACAAGCAGTCCATCCAGGCCCGCGCCGACTACGCCCACCAGCGCGGTCTGGCCGGCGCGATGATGTACAGCCTGCTCGGCCTCGACGACAAGACCACCCTGCTCAACGAGATCGTGGACGCGGTCGGCTCCTCGCCCTCCTCGACCCCGGACCCGACGCCGACGGCCACCAACTCCCCGTCACCGACGCCCACGTCGACCAACAGCCCGTCGCCGACGCCCGGCGGCTGCACCGCCACGGCATGGGACAAGGCCGGGACGTACGTCGGCGGTACGACGGTCTCGTACGGCGGCCACAACTGGAAGGCCAAGTGGTGGACGCAGGGCGAGCAGCCCGGCACCACCGGCGACTGGGGCGTCTGGCAGGACCTCGGCGCCTGCTGACCCGGCCTCCCCGCAGACGCGGCCGCCCCGCTCCCCACCCTGTGGAGGCGCGGGGCGGCCGTCATCGTGCTGCCCGTCAGACCTGCTGCGGGCTGCGCGTGATCATCTTGGCGATGCGGTCCGGGGCGACCGCCCGCGAGTACAGCCAGCCCTGACCGGTGTCGCAGCCGATCCGGGCGAGCCGGTCGGCCTGTTCGGCGCTCTCCACGCACTCGGCGGTGACGGTGAGCCCGAGCCGGTGGGCGAGCTGGACCAGCGCCTCGACGATGGTCTCGTCGGCCGGGTTGGGGTGCGCGCCGCCCTCGTCGTACTGGAAGCCGCGCACGAAGGAACCGTCCAGTTTGAGGACGGATACGGGCAGCCGGCTGAGATACGCGAGGTTGGAGTAGCCCGTGCCGAAGTCGTCGATCGCGATGTGCACGCCCATGTCGGACAGCGCCTGAAGGGCCTGGAGCGGACGGCCCGCCGAGCCCATCACTGCGGACTCGGTCAGCTCCAACTGGAGCAGATGCGGGGCGAGTTGGGTCTCCGCGAGGATCTCCGCCACGTCCGCCACCAGATCGGAGTCCCACACCTGGCGCACGGCGACGTTGACGCTCACGAACACCGGCGGCACATCGGGGTGTTCGACCTGCCAGCGCCTCGCCTGCCGGCACGCGGTGCGCAGCACCCACCGGCCGAGCTGCACCACGGAGCCGTCCTCCTCCGCGATCCCGATGAACCGATTCGGCGGAAGCGTCCCGAATTGCGGGTGATTCCAGCGGACCAGCGCCTCGACTCCGTGCACCACCCCGTCCGCCATGCCCACCAGCGGCTGGTACTCCAGCGTGAACTCGCCGCGCTCCACGGCCGGGCGGAGCGTGGAGGACAGCGCCTGCCGGGTCATGCGGTGGGCGTTGCGCTCGGGGTCGAAGAGCGTCCAGCGCGCCTTGCCGTCGGCCTTCGCCCAGTACAGCGTGGTGTCGGCGGCCTGCATCAGACCGGTCGCGGTGGTGCCGGCGCTGGCCCGCTCCACCACCCCGATCGAGGCCGACACCGAAAGGCGCTGGCCCGCGAGGTCGAACGGCCGCTGGAGCGCGTGCAGTACGGAACGGGCGAGCTCGGCCAGTTGCTCCGTACCCGTGGAGTCCTCGACCAGGACGGCGAACTCGTCACCGCCGAGCCGCGCCACCAGGTGGCCGCCGCTGCGCGCGTACCCGGCCTGGTCGGCGCATTCGGCGAGCCGGCCCGCGACCGCGCTCAGCAGCCGGTCGCCGACCCGGTGGCCGAGCGTGTCGTTGACCGCCTTGAACCCGTCGAGGTCGAGGTAGCAGATCCCGATCCGGCCGGTGCCGTGGTCGTCGTACGCGGAGGCTTCGAGCGCGGAGGTGAGCCGCTCGAAGAAGAGCGTGCGGTTGGGCAGGCGGGTCACCGGGTCGTGCATCTGGAGGTGGCGCAGCCGGGCCTGGAGTTCGCGCCGGTCGCTGATGTCCGCGATGGAGAGCAGCACGCTGGAGCCGTCCGGCACGGGCGCCACGGTGACCTCGGCCCACAGGGACTGGCCGTCGGGGTGCTTGAGGCGGCGGGTGCAGCGGAACCGGCCGCGGGCGCCGCGCAGCACTTCGCGGTAGGCGTGCCAGCCGCGGTTGTCGGCGGCGAGGTCGACGAGATCGGCGGCGTCCTGGTCGTGCAGGGAGGCCGGGTCGGTGCCCAGGAGTTCGGCGAGCGCGTCGTTGGCGACGACGACCACGCCCTCGCGGTCGACGATCGCCATCGCGAGGTGGGCGGCGTTGAACGCGGCCCGGTAGTCGCGCAGTTCGGAGGCGGTGCGCCCGACGGCGTACCGCGCGCTCTGCTCGGCCCGCAGTCCGTCGAGGAGTTCGGCGGCCCGGGCGGCGAGCGAGCCGACCCGCCGGTGCGCGGGGGAGTCCGCCGGGGGGCCGTGCTGTTGCCGGGGGTCTTGGGCTTCCTGGGCGCCCCGGGGCTCTCGGGGGTGCTCGGGCAGGGCGTGTCCGGCGCGTTCCGCTGGGCGTTCCGCCAGAGCGCCCGGGATGCGGTCCGCATGACGCTCTGTGACGGGCGGCCGGATGGTCCCGGGTGCTTGACCCGGTCCTTCGGAGGTTCCGCTCACCGCTGGCTCCCGCAGTGCATTGAAGTTGTGCAGAGGTAGTACGGAGTGGATCGAGGTCTTCGGCCGGGGTGGGCGAGACCTCGGGAGGCCGCGTCCACGCAGGAAAGTGTGCCGATCATAGAGGCTGGCGCACGGCGCGATCCAGCTTCGTCCTGGTGATCAAGAGCACCCGGAGTCCTGTGTCGATCGTTGACCGATCGTTTCTGCGCGGGTCTGGCCGGGCTCGGGCCCTCGGTGATCGGTCGTGACTTTGGGTGAGTCATCGGGGTGTCGGCCCTCTCACCCTTCCGGGGCAGCAAAACAGGGCGTATCTGTCAAAACCTGCACAAAGTGGGCGGGATGTTCCGCATCCCGCTCCCGGAGGTCGACGTGCAGCGTCAGCAGACACCCGGGGGAGTGGAGCGTGTCCGGCTGCGCGGAGCCGTGGCGGCGCTCACCTCCCTCACGGCGCTCGCCGCCATCTCGCTGGTGTCGGGGCCCGCCGTCGCGGTGAACTCCGCCATGCCGTGCGCCCTGCCCCGGACCGACGCCCACCACTCGCTCGGGGTCGACACGTGGAACCCGGCCTATCCGCGCCCGGTCCGCACCCTGAGCGCGGTCATGGTCTTCCTGTCGTTCCCGGACTCGAAGCCGGCCACCACCCCCGACGACCTGGCCGCCGACTACTTCCCCGCCACCAGCCGCTTCTTCGAGCAGGCCTCGTACGGCAAGTTCCATCTGAACGCCGAGCCGCAGCGGCAGTGGGTGCGGATGCCGGCCGCGTCGACCTCGTACCGCATACAGCGCGACTGGGACCCGGCGCAGCGCACCCGCTATCTGATGGACGCGATCAAGGCGGCCGATCCGACCACCGACTTCTCGAAGTACGACATCGTCTATCTGGTCGCCGACCCGGACGCGCCCGGGGTCGACTCGGACGCCACGAAGGTCGTGAACTTCGACCGGCCGGTGCGCGCGGACGGCCGGGAGATCAACCGGGTCGTGACCGTCTTCGAGCACCACCCGCCGGACCGCAATGTGCTGGCCCACGAGACCGGCCACGTCTTCGACCTGCCCGACCTCTACCACCGGCCGCAGGACGGCAAGAACGGCGACTGGGACACCTATGTCGGCGACTGGGACGTGATGGGCAGTCAGTTCGGCACCGCGCCCGACCTGTTCGGCTGGCAGAAGTGGAAGCTGGGCTGGCTGGACCGGCGGGAGGTCACCTGTGTGACGGGCGACGGCACGAGCCGGTTCACGCTGGAACCCCTGTCCGCGTCCCCCGCGCAGGCGGGCCTCGCGGGCAAGCGCCTCGCGGTGGTACGGACCGGCGAGGACCGGGCGATCGCGATCGAGGTGCGGGACTCGGGCGGCCTGGACCGGGCCAGCTGCGACCAGGGTCTGCTCGTCTACCGGGTCCGCAGCGGGTCGGGCTCGGGCGGCGGCCCGGTCGAGGTGCTCGACGCGCACCCGGACACCGAGGCGTGCTGGGAGAGGTCGGTCTACCCGGCGCTCGCGGACGCGCCCGTCGCGCTCGGCGAGACGTTCACCGTGCCCGGCGAGGGCATCCGGATCGAGGCGGAGGCCCGGACGAAGTCGGGCGCCTGGACGGTCAAGATCTCGCACTGAGGCCAGGCCTGCCGGCGCACGAAGAAGCCCCCCGCTTGCGCGAGGGGCTTCTTCCGTCTGTGCGCCGCCAGGGACTCGAACCCCGGACCCGCTGATTAAGAGTCAGCTGCTCTAACCAACTGAGCTAGCGGCGCCTGCTGACGTCGTAGACATTAGCATCCTGATCGGCGCGAGGAAAAATCGATATACGGGGAGCGTCCGTGGGCTCGTTCCTGGCGGCCCGGACGCAGGCCCACAGCGCCACGTCGGGGCCCGGCAGCCAGGGCCGACGGGTGTCGGGCGCCACCAGCCAGCGGGCCGCGCCGGTGTTCTCCCGGTCCGGGCGGACCAGCGCCGGGACGGTGACGGCGTCGCCGGGGCCGTGGCACAGGAGCGGCGGGACCGTGACGTCCGAGCCGTGCCACTCCTCCCACTCCAGGAGCGAGGGCAGACGCTGTGCGGTGCCGGGAGCGGCGAACAGGAGCATCCGCCCGCGGTGGACCGCGACCGGCCCGGAGCCGGGCCCCGCGGCCCACAGGTGGTCGAGCATGCGGCGCCCGAACATCGAGGGGACGTTCACGACGTCGAAGACCGTGCCGCAGGGCAGTACGCCGGGGGCGGTCGGGCGGCCCTCCCAGAGGGCGAGGGTGCTGCGCGGATGAGTGGCCGCGGACGAGAGCCAGGCGGCGCCGGCCGCGGTCACCTCGCCGACCTGGTGGCCGCCCTCGTCGCGCAGCAGCCGGAAGATGTCCAGCTCGTCCGTGCCCTGGGGCGCCGCCCCGCGGCGGCCGACCGCCGTGAGCGGGCCGCCGCCCGTCGCCGTCCCGTGAACGCCGCTTCCCCTGCCGTTGTCGCTGCTCATGCTCTACGTCTACCGGGTGGCCACGTCCGCCCTCGGCGGCTTGGCGGAAACCGGGACAGGGCGGGGCGGGAGGGCGTATCTTGCGCTCCGGCATATGCCCCGGGCCCGTGGTCGCAGCGGATCCGACCAGCTCTAGGGGGTCTCGCCGCCGCGCAGCAGATCGCGGCCGAACTCGATCATCTTCTTCGCGTAGTCCTCGGTCCACTGGGCCCGCTCCGCCACGTCGGCGGGGGTCAGCCGGTCGAAGCGGCGGGGGTCGGCGAGCTGGGCCGCGGCGATCGCCTGGAACTCGACCGCCCGGTCGGCCGCGGCCCGGAAGGCCAGGGCCAGCTCGGTGGAGCGGCTCAGGAGCGCCCGGGGGTCCTCCATGGACTCCAGGTCGAAGAAGTGCTCCGGGTCGGCGATGGCCTCGGACGGCTCGAAGAGCAGCGGCGCCGGCCTCAGCCGCTGCCGCTCCTCTTTCCGCTCGTGCTCCGGCATGTCTGTCCTCCCACGGGCAGCTCGACGTTCGGGCTCCGGGGCGCCCGGGCCACCGTCCATTGTCCCGCCCCCGCGCAAGGGGGCCTTCCGGGGGCCCTGCCCGGAGCTGCCCCCGCGCATTCGAATCCGCCCATCGGAACGGGTGTGCGCCGGTGGCCGCGGCGGGCCGAGCCTCGTGCCCGCCGCCCGCCCGGCGTGCGGGAGCCGGTGTGGGTCAGGGTTGCCAGGTGACGCGGTGTTCGGCGAGGTGGGCCAGGACCGCGTGGTTGGCCTCCCAGCCGTCGGGGCTGTTTTTGTCGGCCGCCTCTGGCGGCGTGCCGGGCTCCGCCCGGCGAGTGGAGGTGCTCCCGAGGAGGGGGCTCCGGGTCACGGCTGGAGGCTCACGCGGTGCTCGGCGAGGTGGGCCAGGACCGCATGGTTGGCCTCCCAGCCGTCGGGGAACTTCACCGTCACTCCCAGCTGGACCGGTTCCGTCGAGGGGTGGTCGTCCAGGAGGTCGGTCACGCCCGCGCGGGACACCACGATGCAGGCGTGCCGGTGGCGGGAGGCCAGGACGCACAGGCGGCCCGTCTCCAGGTGGAAGGCCGTCGCGTCCGGGCGGCCCGAGAGGGGGTGCAGGACGACCGTGACGTCGAACTCCCTTCCCTGGAGCCGGTTCGCGGTGTCGACCGCCACCCCGCTCACGCCGAGCTCCGCGAGCGCCGCCCGGATCGCGGCGGCCTGGTCGCGGTGCGCGGTGCCGACCGCGATCCGGTCGGCGGTGAGCGGGACCGGGTCGGGGGAGCGCTCGCTGGTCGCGGCGCCGCCCCGGTCCAGGAGGCGGCGTACGACCTGGGCGGCCGCGCGGACCGCCTCCGGGTCGGTGCGCGGGGTGTGCCGGGCCGGGAGTTCGAGCAGGGCCCAGCCCGACTCGGCCGCCTCGTCGAGCGCACGGTCCGGCGCCGAGCCGTCCGAGGCGACGGCGAAGGCGAGGCGCCGGTCGCCGTGACCGGTGCCGCTGCGGAACGGCGTGAACGGGTAGAACGCCTTCGAGACCAGCGGCGCCGCCGACGCCGGGAGCCGCCAGGACACCGGCAGGCGGTGCTGCGGCAGCTCCGGGTTGTGCGCGAGCAGCGTGGAGACCGCGCTCGCCGACGGGTCGTAGGAGAGCCCCGCCCACTGCTCGGCGTCGGCGATCGCGAACGGGTCGAGCTGGCCCGGGTCGCCCACGAACAGCGCCCGCTCGAACAGCCCGGCGACGGCCAGCAGCGCGTCGGAGCGCATCTGGTACGCCTCGTCCACGATCGCGTGCCGCCAGGGCTCGACGTCCTTCACGTGGGCCCACTTCGCGGCCGTCGAGATCACCACGTCGAGCCCCGCGAGATCGCCCGCCTTCGACGACTTGCGTACGTTCACCAGCTCGTCCAGGGCCTTGTCGTACGGGTCGCTGTCGTTGCTGTGCAGCCGGCCGACCGGCAGGTCCGGGGCCTTCTCGGCGAGGCGGGCCACCAGGTCGTCCACCTGTGAGTTGGTCTGTGCCACCACCATCAACGGGCGCCCCGCGGCGGCCAGTTCGAGGGCCGCGCGCACCACGAGCGTGGACTTGCCCGCGCCCGGCGGCGAGTCCACGACGACGCCGCGCGCCGAGCCGTGCAGGGTGTCGGCGAGGATCGCCTCGGTGGCCGCGGTCGCCGCGGCCCCGGGATCGAAGACGGTCACAGGAGGTCCTCGGGGGTCGGTGCGTCGGGCTGTTCCGCGGTGGCGGAGCCGGGCGGCCCGCCGTGCGTCCAGGGGGTGGCCTCGGGGTCGGGCAGCTTGGGGGCGCCGCGCTGCTCGTGCTCGAACAGCGTCCAGCAGAGCCGGTCGCCCTTCTCGGGGACGGAGCCGGGCGCCGGGTCCTTGGCGCGGCCCATCCTGTCCAGGACGCGCAGCACGAGCGCGCCGCCGGGCTCGTACGTCACGAACTCGGCCTTCTGCGGCTTGCCGTCGAGCGAGCGGTAGACCTTCGCGCCCTCGGCGAGGTGCGGGGCGTCGTCGGTGCGCAGGGTGAGCAGCGGGCGGGGGCTGGGGCGCTTGGACTCCGACCAGGCCGGGGTCACCTCGACGACCTCGCCCGCGAACGCCTCGCCCGAGAGCCGGCGGCCCGCCATCACCAGCGGGTCGTCCAGGGCCTCGCCGGCCTCAAGCTCGGCCTGTGCGCGCTCGCGGCGCAGCAGCTTGGTGGCGGCCGTCACCGCGTCGTCGCGGCGGGGCTGGGGCGGCTCGCCCGCGGTGATCCGGTCGCGGTGGCCGGTGAACGACCAGCGGTCGCTGGTCCAGCGCGCGGCGGCCCGCTCGCCCTCGGGAAGCTCGCGCAGCAGGTCGAGGGCGCGCCACACCGCCGACCAGGTCGGCATCAGCTGGGCCGCGAGCAGGCGGCGGATCTCCCGCTCCGCGGTGGTCAGCCGACCGAGGCGGTCGTCCGCGGCCAGGCCGTCCTCGGCCGCCTGCAAGGCCTGGCGGGCCCGGTCGTAGCGCTCCACGGCGGGCGCGAGCAGCCGGTTGTCGAACGCCGGGTCGGTGGCCGGGCCGGCCGGCGGGCACAGGAGCTGGCCGTCCGCGCCCCGGGCCAGCTCGGCCCGCAGCGCCGCCTCGGCACCGGTCGCCCCGGCGGGCGGGTCGATCCAGGCGAGCAGGGCGCCCAGGTGCTGGTCCTCCAGGCTGGACTGGCCGGTCGCCCAGTGCCGGTTCAGGAGGTCGGTGGCGGCGAGCAGCAGCGCGGCGCCGGGAGTGCGGGCCCGCTCGCCGTAGTGCGTGAACCAGCGGCCGAGCAGCGGGACCCGGGGCGGCGCGGGGTACGGCGCGTCCGGGTCCTGCTCGGCGGTGCGGCGAAAGCGCATCGAGCGGCCGAGGAGGCGGACGAAGTCGATGCCCGCACGGCCGGGGACGATCAACTGCGGCGCGTCCGCGCACAGTTCGACCTCGACCTTGGTCTTCTTGCCCGTCTCCGGATCGGTCTCGGAGCGCTCGGTGAGCTCGATGTCGGCGGCGTACGCGTCCAGATGCGGCAGGACGGCCTCGGCGAGGTCGGCCAGGAACGTGAAGCGCAGATCGCGGTCGCGGGGCTGGGGGACCACCAGCAGCGTCGGGGCCTCGCGGTCGGTGCCGACCAGGGCGCCGAGCGGGGCGCCCGCCTCGCCCGCCGTGGTGAGCGGCACGAACACGAGGGGCCGCTCACTCAGATGACGGTGGCGGACGGTGGTCAGCGGCTGGGCGCGGCCGGACTCGACGGCCTCCAGACGGGCGAGCGTGGTGATCAGCGACACGGGGCACCCGCCTCCGCGCGCAGGGCGGCCGCGCGGCGCACCGCCGCCACCGTCGGATCCGCCGGGTCGCCCGACTCGCCGCGCGCGGCCGCGAGGACCTCGTCGACGGTCGTCAGGGAGCCGAGCTCGCCCCGCAGGGAACGGCCGAGCGCGGTCACCGTGCCCTCTTCGCGGGCCCGGCCCCGGCAGTGGAAGGCCAGCTCGCAGGCGGCCAGGCACTCCGGCGCGAACACCGCGGGCACGGCCTCGACCGCCGTGGCGAGGGACGCGCCGGACTGGCCGTCGAGATCGAAGGTGGTGTCCGGCGGCAGCTCGTCCGCGATGTCCTCGATCCGGGCCAGGCGCGTCAACTGCCGCCGGGTAACGGCGAGTTGCTTGCGTACGTCCACGACGGAGGCGGTCGGCAGATTGGAGAAGTCCTTGGGGCAGACGAGGAGGACCGAGTGGTCCACCGAGGCGCCCTCGGTGAGCGCCGCGACCCGCTCAAGGGCCAGCACGTACACCGCGGACTGGCGGGCGGCCGCGCCGACCTTCGACGCGTCGGCCGCCGCGTCGATCATGGGGAAGGACTTGATCTCGACCACCGTCCAGCGGCCGTCGGGGTGGACCACCACCGCGTCCGGCTCCAGGTAGGCGGGGGAGCCCGCGACCTCCAGGGCCAGCATCGGGTGGTCGAGCAGCGCCCAGCCGCCGGAGTCGGTGGCCTCGCGCAGGGCGAGCGCGGTGCGGGCCGCGCGGCCCTCGGGGCCGGCCGCCGCGAGATCGGGTGCCGCGGCCTGTCCCGGCGGCTCGGCTCCGGCGCCCATCCGCTCGTGCAGCAGGCGCAGCAGCTCGGTGCCGCCGTCGCCCTTCACCTTGGCCTCGAAGGCGTTGCCGCGCATGAAGGCGAACTGGGACTGGCCGAAGGCCGCCGACGGCGAGCCGATCGCCTCGGCGAGCGCGCCTTTGTCGACCCCGGCGCCGTCCAGAAGGGCGCGTCTGCGGCAGCCCGGGTTCGCGGCGAGGGCCGCGAGCGCCCGTGCGTCCAGCGGCCGGGCCGGGGTGGCCGGGCCGCGCAGTTCAGCGAGCCGTCGACGGAGCGCCGTCGTCGGCTTCTGCTCGGGTGTCGGAGGACGTCCGCTGCCCAGGGATTCGCTCACCCGCCGAAGTCTCGCATCCGGCACTGACAATCGAGGAGCCAGTGGTGGAAGAGGCGGGTGCGAAGCGGGTCCGTACGCGCTCCGCGAGCCGCAGCAGGGGCCGCGAGAGCAGCAGGCCGAGGCCCATCACGGCGACGCCCGCGACCGCGTCGAGCAGATAGTGGTTGGCCGTGCCCATCACCACGAACGTGATGGTCAGCGGGTAGGCGACGGCGGCGATCCGGGTGATCCGGCTGCCGCCGAACCGCCACAGCATCACCCCGCACCACAGCGCCCACCCCACGTGCAGGCTGGGCATCGCGGCGAACTGGTTCGTCATGCCGCCGAGCCCGCGCGGCGCGCTGGCCTCGCCGCCCCACCAGCCGTGCGAGCTGTACTGGGCCATCGTGTCGGTGAAACCGTGGACCGCCGGGAGCAGCCGGGGCGGGCAGGTCGGCAGGAAGGTGAAGCCGATCAGACCGAGCAGCGTCGAGGTCATCAGCCAGCCGCGGGCCGCCCGGTACTGCGTGGGGCGGCGACGGAACAGCCAGATCAGGACGGCCGGGGTTATGAGGTAGTGCAGCGAGGCGTAGATGAAGTCGGCGGGTATGCCGAGGGCCGGGGTGTGCGTGAACAGCCGGTTCAGCGGGTGCTCGGCGTTGAGGTGGAGGGCCTGCTCCAGGCGCAGGATGGACAGGCCGTGCTCGACGGCCCGCGCCTCGTCACCGCGTACGATCAGCCGACCGAGCGAGTACACCCCGTAGATGAGCGCGATGAGCGGGAGTTCGGTCCACCAGCGCGGTCGCGTGGCGTGCTGCGGCGGCTGCATCCGGCAGGTTCCCCCAACTGGTACTCGGGCTGCCCGCTCGGGGCCTCCGGGTTTTCGACGTGCGTTCAACCGTACGGTGTAAGTGATCGCCTTCACGCAGCACCCCGGCGTTCGGGACAGACGCCCAGGTCCGGCTCCTGGTTGCCTCGGGGTCGCTTCGGGACGTGCGTAATGATGGTTATGGAACATTTCGTACGGATCGGGAGAGAAGACCCATGGCAGCCGCCGCACCGCGCATCCTGCTGGCCCGGCACGGGCAGACCGAGTGGTCGCTCGCGGGCAAGCACACCGGACGGACCGACATCCCCCTCCTTGAGGAGGGCCGGCGTGGCGCGAAGCTGCTCGGGGAGCGGCTGCACCGTGAGCCGTGGGGCGGGCTGCCCGGGGTCGAGGTCCGCACCAGCCCGCTCGTGCGGGCGGCCGAGACGTGCGAGCTCGCGGGGTTCGGGGAGCGGGCCGAGCCGTGGGACGCGCTCATGGAGTTCGACTACGGCGCGTACGAGGGCATGGCGCCGCCCGAGATCCAGGCGGTGCGGCCCGGCTGGTTCATCTGGCGGGACGGGGTGCCGGACGGCGAGACCCTGGCGGAGATCTCGGCGCGGGCGGACGAGGTGGTGGCCTGGGCGCGGTCTGCCGGGCGGGACGTGCTGGTGTTCGCCCACGGGCACATCCTGCGGGTGATCGCGGCGCGCTGGCTGGGCGAGGACGTGTCCTTCGCGGCCCGCGTCCGGCTCGACCCGACGTCGCTGTCGGTGCTCGGGTGGGCGTACGGGGAGCCGGCGGTTGAGCGGTGGAACGACACGGGGCACCTTGAGCGGTGAGCAACTGGGGGGTGCGGGTCCCTCGGTACTGCGGGGGGTTTCTCCCCGGGCCCTGGGGGGTTTGCCCGCCCGCCCGCCCGTTGCTCGGGGTTGGTGGGTTCGGGCCCTGGGGCTTCGCCCCAGACCCCGGGGGTTTGCCCGCCCTCCCGCCCGTGCGGCCGGGTTGACGGGTTTGGGCCCTGGGGCTGTGCCCCAGACCCCCTTTGAGGGGCTGCGCCCCTCGGACCCCGGGCGGGGGCTGCGCCCCCTGCACCCCCGGTTCGGGGCTCCGCCCCGGACCCCGTATCGCGCCTAAAGGGCGCTCGTCCTCAATCGCCGGACGGGCTGAAGATGCCTCCACCGGCCCGCATCGATCAGCCAGCCGGGCTGAAAATGCTCATACGGGCCAGCGCCGAGGCATTTAGGGGCGCGGGGAACTGCGCGACCAGCCACCCACGGTCCGCACCTGACGAACTCCCCCGGAGGGTTGCGGGAAGGGGTGGGGAGGGGCCAAGACCCGGGGCCTGGGGCAGAGCCCCAGCGCACCCGGCCCAGCGCACCCGGCCCAGCGCACCCGGCCCAGCGCACCCGGCCCCGCGCACCCGGCCCAGCCCAACGCCGCCCCCCCCGGGGGGCTACACCGCCACCGCCGCCCGGCGTTCCAGGAAGGCGGCGACCTCCGGGGACGCCCGATGGGGGGCCAGGATGCGGGACGTGTCGGCCAGCATCGACTGGATTCGGGTGGACTGGACCTGGCTGAGGAGGTCCAGGACCGCCTGCCCGGCCGCCGCGGATTCGGCGGGGGCGCCCGCCCGGGCGAGATCGTCCGCCAGCTCGGCCCGGTACAGCGCCAGGTTGCGGGCGAAGTGCGGATCCTGGAGGGCGGCCGCCCGCTGGGCGTGGCGGGCCGCCCGCGGCCAGTCGCCGAGTGCCGACCAGCACTGCGCCTGGAGCATCTCCAGCTCGGCCTCCACGAAGAAGCTCATCCACTCGGGGTCGGCGTCCGTGGCGCCCCGCGCGAACTGGGCGTGGGCCCGTGAGAGCGACTCCTCGCACGCCGAGCGGTCGCCGAGCCCCGCCCACCCGCCGGCCTCGCGCAGCGCGAGCAGCGACAGCAGCCGGGGCGAGCCGAGCGCGCGAGCCGCCCGCTCGCCCGCCTGCGCCGCCCGCATCGCCTCGCGCGGCCGGCCCATGTCCCGGGCCAGGAAAGACATGTTGCAGAAGGCGTGCGCCTCAAGGCCCGGGTCACCGGCGAGCCGGGACGTGGCGAGCGCCTCCGCGTAGTGCGAGCGTGCCTCGCCGAAGCGGCCCGAGTCGTGGGCCAACCAGCCGACGGAGATGGCCAGTTCACCGGCGCCGGTGTGCAGCCGTTCCTGGGTGGCGGCGCGGGCGGCGCTCGCGTCGAGCAGGGCGTAGGCGGTGCGCAGCGGTTGTGCGGCCCGCTGGTAGAGGCCGTCGGCGCCGTGCTGGTCGTCCAGGAGCCTGATCCTGCGGACCGCTTCCTCGACGGCGCTCACCTCGGCCTCGCCGACGCGCTGGACGGCATGGGCGGTTGCCGGGCCGAGGCCCAGCGAGACGGCCGCCACGGTGGCGGTGGAGCCCGTCATGAATGCGCGACGCAGCACGTCGCTCTCCTCGTGGTTCTGGTGGTGGTGGGACGAGTCGTGCGGGGGCGGATCGGCGGGGCGGGGCGTGAGGTGGAGCAGGGGTGCGCCGGAGGTCGGCCGCGCGCCTCGGCCCCGTACCGTCTCCCTCGCCGAGAACCCCAGATCCGTCAGGGTCAAACCCGGGAACATGTACCGGAATACCCGTTCGTAGGCGTAATTGGGACAGCGGATCTCGCCGTTCTCGACGCGCCCGATGTAACGGGCGTCGCAGGCGACCTGTTCGCCGATCTCGCGTGCGGCGCGACGGACCGCGGCCGCGAACTCTCCCGGCGAGCGGGCCCCCCTCAACTGCCGGAAGGTCAGGTTGGGTTCCCGCGTGAGCCGGCCCGGACTCTGCGGGGCCCTCGTGTTCACCCGGGGGTCTGCGCGGGGATCTGGTGACGACGCCATGGCTGGACAGCTCTCTCTGGCGGGGTGATGCGGGCAAGAACGTACCTGCTGTGACGGGTTGTTCACGCAGTGTTTGCCTACAAAACGGATATCTCACCCACGATCCGCCATGAACTGCCATCCTTTGCGGCGGCGTGCCGCCGTTCCCCTTGACGCGCAAGGGCGTTGAACCCTGTGGAGAGCACCAGATACACCGCGCGACGCGGAGGGCTTGCCTTGTTGGAGGACTGCGTGAACACCGATACCGACCTCGACTTCACCGTCTCCGGTACGCAGACGACGACCGTCCGCCATCCGCACTCACCCCAGGCGAGCGCGCCGCCGGCCGCCCCCTGCGGCGCCGCCGAGGAGCCCTGCGACCTGGTGACCGTGCCCGCCCGGCAGGGCTTGGAGGCCGTCGACATCATCCGCCGCGGCGCCGCCCCGACCGCTGTGGGCCCGGTCCTGCACGACGGGGCCTGCGACACCCTCGGCTTCCTGGTGCCCTCCGGCACCGCCGCCGCCTGGGACGTGCCGGGCAGCGCCTGTACGGAGACCAACGGCCGCGGCCTGCGCATCGAGGGCCTGCCCGCCGCGCCCCCCGTCACCGGCTCGGGCTGGCTCCTGCCGCCGAACACCACCGAGGTCACCGACCCGGGTCTGCTGCGCGCGGCCCTGGGCGAGGCGGCCCGGATGATCGAGGCCGCCGACGGGATCCGCGAGGCCGAGGGCCGCTGAGGCGCCCGGGGCCGGGAAGGCGGCACCCGCCGGGGCGGTCGATAATGGCCGGATGGCGAAGAGCAGCAGGCGGCGCGGGCCCGAGCCCGTGGTCGAGACGGTGGACGGCGGCCTCGCCGAACTCATACCCGACCGGGACCGCACCGGCGGGTGGACGCTGCTGCTCGACGGTGCGCCCCAGTCCCACGTGGACCTGGAAGCCCCGGAGCGGCTGGCCTTCGAGTACCAGCGCCGCCTCGGCCACGTCATCGACCTCGCCGCTCCGTCCGGCCAGGCCATGAACGTGCTGCACCTGGGCGGCGGCGCCTTCACCCTGGCCCGCTACATCGCGGCCACCCGCCCCCGCTCCACCCAGCAGGTCGTGGAGCTCGACGCGGCCCTTGTCCAGCTCGTGCGGCGGGAGCTGCCGCTGGACCCCGGTGCCCGGATCCGGGTGCGCGGCGGGGACGCCCGGGCCGGGCTCGCCAAGCTGCCCGACGCCTGGGCCGACCTCGTCATCGCGGACGTGTTCAGCGGGGCCCGCACTCCGGCCCACCTGACCAGCACCGAGTTCCTCACCGACGTACGCCGGGTCCTGAAGCCGTCCGGTACGTACGCCGCGAACCTCGCGGACGGGCCGCCGCTCGCACATCTGCGGGGCCAGATCGCCACCGCCGCCGGGGTGTTCGCCGAGCTGGCCCTCGCCGCCGATCCGACGGTGCTGCGCGGCAAGCGGTTCGGGAACGCGGTGCTCGTCTGCTCGGCCGTACCGCTGCCGGTGGCCGAGCTGACCCGGCGGATCGCGGGTGACCCGCACCCCGGACGCGTCCAGCACGGGCGCGAACTCGCGGACTTCACCGGCGGGGCGGTCGTAGTGCGCGACGCGAGCGCGAAGCCCTCGCCGGCCCCGCCCGCTTCCGCGTTCCGCTGAGCCGTAGCCGTAGCCGTACGCGGGCCGTAGTCGTACCCGGGCCGGCGTCGTACCCGAGGCGTCCGGTCAGGTGTTGTTGATCTCCACCGAGGGCGGATGCCCGTTCCAGGTGCAGAACACCGAGACGGTCTCGCTGCCGCGTGTGAAGGTGACCCGTATCCACTCCGTCTGGATCCAGCGGTCCATGCGCCAGCCGGACGCGGGCGTCGCCGAGACCAGTTGCGCCGAGGTGTCACCGAGGTCGAAGACGACCCGGCCGCCCGCCACGTTGTAGCCCTGCACCGCGCCCGAGTTGGCCGGATTGCCCGAAGTGCCGGACGTGCCGGGCGACTTGCTCCCGGACGGGCCGGGCGACGGGGCACGGCTGCCCGACGGCTTGCTGTCGCCCGCGTCCTTGGACGGCTTCGGGGAGGCGGAAGGGGAGGGCGGGGGAGGGGTCTCCTTGGGGCGGTGGGTCGACGAAGCCTCCGGCGACGAGCTCTGGCCGAGGTGTGCGTCACCACTGACCGGCAGTGCGCGGGGCGGGTCGTACGCCGTGCCGGCCATCACCGTGTGGACGCCCCACCAGGAGAGCGTCACCGCCGCTCCGGTGGCGAGCGACCACGCCAAACCGTGTACGAGTCCTCTGTGCATCCGGGCCATACTGCACCACGAGCCCCACCCGTGTCCCACCAGCGCCGACTCCACTCCCGCGGGGGACTCCCATCCTCCGGATGGCGTACGGTGCGGCCCATGGCAAGTGTGCTCGTGGTCGAGGACGACCAGTTTGTCCGCTCCGCCCTCATCCGCCACCTCACCGAGGCCTCCCACACGGTACGGAGCGTCGGCACGGCACTTGAGGCGCTGCGCGAAGTGGCCCATTTCCGTTTCGACGTGGTCATCCTGGACCTCGGACTCCCCGATCTGGACGGGTCCGAGGCGCTGAAGATGCTGCGCGGCATCACCGACGTACCGGTGATCATCGCGACCGCGCGGGACGACGAGACGGAGATCGTGCGGCTGCTCAACGACGGCGCCGACGACTACCTGACGAAGCCGTTCTCGGTGGAGCACCTCTCGGCGCGAATGGCCGCGGTGCTGCGCCGGGCGCGCGCCACGGCCGGGGCCGAACCGCCCTCGCGGGTGCTCCAGGTGGGCGGGCTCCGGGTCGACCCGCTGCGCCGCCAGGCCGAGCTCGACGGCGCCCAACTGGATCTGACGCGGCGGGAGTTCGACCTGCTCGCCTTCCTCGCCGGACGGCCCGGTGTGGTCGTGCCGCGCAAGGAGCTGCTCGCCGAGGTGTGGCAGCAGTCGTACGGCGACGACCAGACCATTGATGTCCATCTGTCCTGGTTGCGGCGGAAGTTGGGCGAGACGGCCGCCCGGCCCCGTTATCTGCACACCCTGCGGGGCGTCGGCGTGAAGCTGGAGCCGCCGCGATGAGATGGGCGCTGGTCAAGGTCTGCCTCGCGGTCACCGTGATGGTCGTGGTCGCCTTCGCGGTGCCGCTCGGCATGGTCATCAAGGAGATGGCCCGGGACCGGGCGTTCTCCAACGCCGAACGCCAGGCCGCGGCGATCGGCCCGACGCTGTCCATCACCACCGACCGCGACGCCCTGGAGCGGGCGGTCGCCTCCACGCAGTCCGGTGCGGAGAACCGGATGGCGGTGCACGTCCCGGCGGACCCGGCCGTGCCCGGCAGCGCGGCGGTGGACATCGGTACGCAGCGGGCCGCGGACAAGGACCTCGAAGCGACCCGGAAAGTCATCAAGGCCTCGATATCGGATGTCTCGGGCGGCTCGACCCTGCTTCAGCCGACCGCGCTGAGCTCCGGCCAGATCGCGATCGTCGAGGTCTTCGTGCCGGAGGCCGAGGTCACCAACGGTGTGACGACGGCCTGGGTGGTCCTCGCGGGCGTCGGCATCGGCCTGATCATCGGCTCCGTGGCGGTCGCCGACCGGCTCGGCGTACGCATGGTCCGCCCGGCCCAGCGGCTCGCGGGCGCGGCGCAGGACCTCGGGGAGGGCAAGCTGGGGGCGCGGGTGCCCGAGGAGGGGCCCACCGAACTGCGCTCGGCGGCGGTCGCGTTCAACTCGATGGCCGACCAGGTCGTCCAACTGCTGGCCAATGAGCGCGAGTTGGCGGCCGACCTCTCACACCGGCTGCGTACGCCACTCACCGTGCTCCGCCTGAACGCCGCCTCCCTCGGGGAGGGACCCGCGGCCGACCAGACCCGGGCGGCGGTCGAGCAGCTGGAGCGGGAGGTCGACACGATCATCCGCACGGCGCGGGAGGCCAAGCCCAAGACGCAGCCGGCCGGGCCCGGCGCGGGCTGCGACGCCTGCGAAGTGATTCTCGAACGGATGGAGTTCTGGTCCGCGCTCGCCGAGGACGAGGGGCGTGAGGTGCGGCTCGCGGGGGTGGACCGGCCGGTCCGCATTCCGGTGGCCCGGCCCGATCTCGTGGCCGTGCTCGACGCGCTGCTCGGCAATGTGTTCCGGCACACGCCGGAGGGGACGGCGTTCTCGGTGGACGTCCACAACGGGGAGGACGCGGTGATCGTGCTCGTCTCCGACGCGGGGCCGGGGATCTCCGACCCCCGGGCGGCGCTGGCCCGGGGCAACAGCGGTGGCCGTCCCGGCTCGACGGGGCTCGGACTCGACATCGTGCGGCGGGTCGCCGAGTCGACGGGTGGGGATGTCCGGATCGGCCACTCCGTGCTGGGCGGCACGGAGGTCCGCCTCTGGATCGGCCTCGGCCGTCCCGCCCCGGCCCGCCGCAGCCACCGCCTCCGCCGCCGGGGCGCGTCGGCCTAGCCCCGGCCGACCCGGGCGCCGGGCCTCCGCCCCGGCCCGCCCCGGCCCGCCTTGGCGTAGCCAACCCCTTGGGCTCCGCCCCGGACCGGCTCCGCCGCAGCCCCGGCTCTGCCCCGGACTCGGACTCGGCTCCGCCCCGGACCCGGCGCAGTCCGCGGCCCTCGGGGCGGCCAACCCCCTGGGGCTCCGCCCCAGACCCCGGTTGTCCGCCCCGCCCCACCCCTTCCCGCAACCCTCCGGGGGTGGAGCGAGGGTGGCGGGCCTCCGGGGCTTGCGCCCCAGGCCCCCGGTTCGGATGCGGACGGTGCCCCTCGGTTCGGCTGCGCCCCGTGCCCCTCGGTTCGGCTGCGGACCGTGCGGGGCCGTTCGCGCAGTTCCCCGCGCCCCTTGAGACCTGCCTTCGACTGCCCACCGTGCGGGGCTGGTCGCGCAGTTCCCCGCGCCCCTTAGCGGCGTTGGTGCTGGCCCGCATTGGGTACTTCAGCCCGTCGGGCTGATCGATGCAGGCCGGTGGAGGCATTTTCAGCCCGTCATGGGGGTCCCCCCTGGCCCTTAAGGCCTTGGGGGAGTTTGAGGACGAGCGCCGTTCAGGCGCGATACGGGGGTCCGGGGCGGAGCCCCGAACCGGGGGTGCAGGGGGCGCAGCCCCCGCGGGGGTCCGAGGGGCGCAGCCCCTCAAAGGGGGTCTGGGGCGCAGCCCCAGGGCCCGCACCCTTCAACCCCGCCGCACGGGCGGTCGGGTGGGCAGGCCCCCGGGGGTCTGGGGCGCAGCCCCAGGGGCCCGAACTCTTCAGCCCGGCCGCACGGGCGGGAGGGCGGGCAAACCCCCCGGGGTCTGGGGCGCAGCCCCAGGGAGCTGAACCCTTCAGCCCCCGTCACGGGCGAGCGGGTGGGCACATCCCCCCCGGGCCTCTGGGGCGCAGCCCCCAAGACCCCCGGGCTTAACCTCCCCCCATCGGATCCTTAAGGCGAGCCTAAGATCCCCAAGCCCCGCCCGGCACGGGGCATTTGTCCGGATCCACCGGGCTAGCGTGCTGCCCGCACCCCCCAAAGAAACCCCCCGCAACGCAGAGGCAGGAACGGCATGGGCACCAGCACGCACCGGCGCAGGGCGAGCGGCAAGACCAAGGTGATCGGCGGCCTCGTCGCCGCGGCGGTCGTCGGCGGCGCAGCCTTCGCGCTCACCGGCACCGCCCAGGCCGCCTCGGTCGGCGCGGCGTACACCAAGACCAGCAGCTGGACCGGTGGTTACACCGGGCAGTACGTCATCACCAACGACAGCGGCAAGACGCTCTCCGACTGGACCCTGGAGTTCGACCTGCCCGCCGGCACCACCCTCGGCTCCCTCTGGAACGGAGACCAGACGGTGAAGGGGCAGCACGTCACCGTGAAGCCCCCGAGCTGGGACAAGGGCGGCCTCGCCGCGGGCAAGTCCGTGACCGTCGGCTTCGTCACCTCCGCGAGCGGCACCGCGGGCGACCCGACGGGCTGTCTCATCGACCAGGAGAAGTGCTCGGTCGACACCGGCGCCACCCCGCGCCCCAGCGGCCGTCCCACCGGGCAGCCCACCGCCAAGCCCTCCCAGTCGGCGAGCACCGAGCCCACCACCAAGCCGACCGCACAGCCCTCCAAGCCGGCCACCCCCACCGCGATACCCACCCCGAGCAAGACGTCCTCCGGAGGCGGCGGCACCGCGAGCGGCGCGGGCTTCGCCCCGTACGTCGACACCTCGCTCTATCCGACGTACGACCTCGCCGGCACCGCCGACAAGACCGGGGTCAAGCAGTTCAACCTGGCCTTCGTCACCTCCGGGGGCGGTTGTTCCCCGCTGTGGGGCGGCGTCACCGACCTGCCGGGCGACAAGGTCGCCTCGCAGATCGGCGCGCTGCGCGCCAAGGGCGGCGACGTCCGGGTCTCCTTCGGCGGCGCCTCCGGCTCCGAGCTGGGCCTGGTCTGCAAGAGCGCCGACGAGCTGGCCGCCGCGTACGGCAAGGTCATCGACGCGTACAAGCTCACCAAGGTGGACTTCGACATCGAGGGCGCCGCCCTGCCCGACACGGCCGCCAACGCCCGCCGTGCGCAGGCCATCGCCACGCTCCAGAAGTCCCACCCCGGGCTCGACGTCTCGTTCACGCTGCCGGTGATGCCGGAGGGCCTGACCCAGCCCGGTGTCGACCTCGTCGCCGACGCCAAGAAGAACGGCGTCAAGGTCTCGGCCGTCAACATCATGGCGATGGACTACGGGCCCTCCTACAGCGGCGACATGGGCGACTACGCGATCCAGGCCGCCACGGCGACCCAGGCCCAGATCAAGGGAGTTCTGGGCCTGTCCGACGCCGCCGCGTGGAAGGCCGTCGCGGTCACGCCGATGATCGGCGTCAACGACGTCAACGTCGAGAAGTTCACCGTCGCCGACGCCACCAAGCTCGTGGACTTCGCCAAGTCCAAGGGCCTGGCCTGGCTGGCCATGTGGTCCGCCGCCCGCGACCAGCAGTGCCCCGGCGGCGCCAAGAACTCCGCCGACCCCACCTGCTCCTCGATCACCCAGGACCCGCTCGCCTTCACCAAGGCCTTCGCCGCCTACAAGTAGTCACCGCGGAAGGCCTCTTGGGCCTACTGATCCAGCGTCCCGGCCGGTGCGCACCTTCCCCCACGTCGGCCGGGGCGCCTCAGTGTGCCTTCGCCACCAGGGCCAGTACCCCCACCGCTACCACTACCGCGGCCACCACGTCCCACCCGATCACCCCGAACGCCGCGAGCGCGCACACCAGCGGCACGACGACCAGCAGGAACGGCAGGAGCGAGTAACGGTTCATCCGCGTCCCGTTCATCCGCGTCCCGTTCATCCGCGTCCCGTTCATCCACGTCCCGTTCATCCGCGCTCCGTTAAAGCCCGTCCCGTTCGACCCCTTCCCCTTCCCCTTCCCCTTGCTCATCCCCTTCATCGCGCCGCCTCCAGGTAGTCCGTCAGCGCGTCCCACTGACCCGGCCGCGCCGACGTGTCCCCGGACAGCGCCGCCGGGTCCTCGCGCCATGCGGCCCGCACGCCCGCCGAGAGCGTCCGGTCGCCGCCGCTGAACAGGGCGCTCAGCTCGTCCATCCGGGCCACGATCCGGCGTACCCGGGGGTCCGTCGGCTCGGTTCCCGCCAGCCTCAACTCCTCCGCGCGCCGGTACAGTTCGGGCCACTCGACCTCAAGGAGGTAGTGCGCGGCCGGTCCGGCCCCCGCGCCGTGCCGGGCGAGGGCCCGCAGCTGGTCGTCGTCGAGATGGCGGCGCACCGCGCCTTCCGCGGCGCCGGTGGCGCGCAGTGCGCCGAGGACCGCGGCGGTCGTCGGGGGCCGGCCGTCCGTCAGCGCCTCCTCGATGCCCGCGAGCCGGTCCCGAAGGGTGGTGAGCGCCGCGAGCTGGGCCTCGACGCTCTCGCGGTGGTCGCGCAGGACCCGCGCCGGATCGAGGCCCGCGTCCAGGCAGCGGGCGATGGTGTCGAGTTCGAGGCCCAGGCCGCGCAGGGCGAGCACCTGGTAGAGGCGCTCGACGTCGTCCTCGGTGTACTCCCGGTGCCCCGCCGGTGTACGCCGGGACGGGGACAGCAGCCCGATGGCGTCCCAGTGGTGCAGCGTGCGGACGGTGAGCCCCGCGGCCTCGGCCAGGGGGCCCACCTTCCAGGTGGAGGTGCTCATGCCGTCACTGTGCATCCTCACGCCGCGTGAGGTGCAAGCCCCGCGCCCCCACCCCGGCAGCCGTCACACCCGCGACGTCCGCCACTCCTCCGCGTAGTCGTTGAAGATCGCCCGCAGATGGTGGCCGATCTTCAGGTAGTCCAGGTCGTCGAGGTTGGCGAGCGAGACGCGCACCGACCACTCGGGCCCTTCGAAGCCACCGCCGTTCAGCAGCACCACACTGGTCTGCTCGGCGAGCCGGAACAGTGGGTCCACGGGCTCGTAGTTCTTCTCAAGGAAGGCCGCGAAGTCCTTGCCGTGGACGCGTTCGGCCTCGGCGAGCAGGTCGAGTTCGATGTAGTACCCGGCCCGCTTGGGATCGTCCGCGATCTTCATCTGGGCGCCCTCCAGGAGGAGTTCGAGCCGCTGGTTGACGATCGCGCGGATGCGGTGCTTGTACGCCTGGCCCTCCTCCAGGAGGTCGAAGAGCGAGAACAGGCTCATCATCACCTGCTGCGGCAGCGAGAGGCCCGCGGTGTGGTTGAGGGCGACCTGCCGTGAGTCGGCGACGAGCCGGTCGATGAACCGGATCGTGGACGGCTCCAGGCTGAGCGTCCCGTACCGCTTGTCCAGGCGCTCCTTCTCGGACCGCGGCAGCGCGGCGATCAGCTCGTCGATCACGTTGTCGTCGTGCAGCGCGATCACCCCGAGCCGGTGACCGGTGCAGCCGTAGTGCTTGGAGTACGAGTAGACGAGCAGGGTGTTGCGCGGCACCTCGGCGGCGATCGAGCGGAAGCCCTCGACGAACGTGCCATACACGTCGTCGGTGACGATCAGCAGGTTCGGGTTCGGGCCGGCCACGATGTCCTTGATCTGCTGGGTGACCCGGTCGCTCAGCGCCAGCGAGGGCGGGTTGGACGGGTTGACCAGGCACACCAGCTTCACGCTGGGGTCGGCGAGCTTGGCGACCTCCTCGGCGGGATAGCGCCACTCGCGCACCCCGGTCTCGGTGAACAGGCTCGCCTCGACCCGCACCACGTCGAACTCGTAGGTGTCGAGTTCGGGGATCTCGATGTACGGCGTGAACACCGGCACCATCAGGGCGATCCGGTCGCCCTTCTTGAGGACCCCGTTCTTCATCAGGGAGTCGAAGATGTAGCACATGGCGGCCGTGCCGCCCTCGGTCGCGAACAGCGACAGGTTGTCCTGCGGCGGGCGCTTGTCGAACATCTCGTCGGCGAGGTAGCCGCGCACGATCTTCTCGGCGTGCACCAGCATCCGGTCCGGGACCGGGTAGTTGTCGCCGATCGAGCTGTCGGTGAGCTCGTGCACGAACTCGTCGCGGTCGAAGCCGAACCGCTCGACGGCGTACGCGATGCACCGCTCCAGGAGCTCGATGCCGGGCAGGTCCGGGTGCTGGCGCACATACGCGTCGAAGCGGGCGGCCGCGCCCTGCTTCTCGGGCATGCCGCCGAGGTTGTCGGCGGTCCACACCCGGCGGGACTCCGACAGGGCGAAGTAGCCGAGCGCGTAGAAGGCCTCACGCGGTCCGGTGGCCACCCAGTTCGGGTTGCCGCGGCCCGCGTTCAGCATCTGCCGTGCCGACTTCTCCTTCTGGCCGGGCTCGTCCTCCTGTACCGCCTGGGCGATCTGGATGAACTTGTCCTTCAGCTCGAACGGTGAAAGCTGGGCGAAGGACTGGATTTCCTCACGGGTGAAGGTGGTCTTCGGCACGGAACTTCCTTACGTACGCGAGCGGTTGACGGTTTTCAGTCGGCGATCTCAGTCGGCGATCTCAGTGGTTGATCTCAGTGGTCGGTCTAGTGGTTGAGGAGGATGATCACGGCTCCCCAGATGGTGAGCAGGACGTTGCTCATCGCGTAGGGGATGGTGTAGCCGAGCGTGGGAATCTGGGATCTGGACGCCTCGTTGACCGCGCCGAACGCGGCCGTCGTGGTCTCGCCGCCCGCCAGGACGCCCATCAGGATCGGGAAGCGGATCTTCTGGATGTAGTGGCCCACCAGGAAGCCGACGAGCAGCGGCACGACGGTGACCACCACGCCCCAGAGCAGCAGGGACCAGCCCGCCGTCGACAGGCCGCTGGTGAAGCCGGGACCGGCGTTCAGGCCGACCACCGCGATGAACAGGCAGAGTCCGAGGGTGTCCATGAACCACTGGGCGCCGGGCGGGACGTTGCCGTACGTCGGGTACTTGGAGCGGATCCAGCCGAAGACCAGGCCCATGATCAGCGCGCCCCCGGAGGTGGAGAGGGAGATCGGCACGCCGCCCGCCTTCAGGGCCGGGATGCCGATCAGGGCGCCGAGGAAGATGCCGAGGCAGACCCACACCATGTCGGTGGCGAAGCTCGTCGGGACCGGCTTGCCGATCGCCTTGCCGGCCGGGCCCACCAGCCGCTTGGGCCCGGTCAGAATGAGGGTGTCGCCGCGCTCGACCGGGGTGGAGAGCCGGTAGGGGAACTCGGTGCCCGAGCGGTACAGCTTGTCCACGTACACCCCGACCATGAACGGCTCCTGCCGCAACTCGCCGATGGTCCTGCCCAGTTGGGCCTTCTCGGAGGCCACCACGTGCAGGGTCTCGGTCTGGTAGCCGAGCAGCTCCACGTCGTCGCTCTCGCCGCCGATGTGGGTGCGGGCGTCGTAGGTGACGAGGTCGCCGCGGATCGCGCTGACGGCGACGGTGTCGCCCAAGTGCAGGACCGTCTGCTGGTCGTGCTGGAGGACCGTGCCGTCGCGCCGCACCGCGGTGATGTAGACGCGCCGCCCGAGCTGCTTCTGCTGCTGCTCGAAGTCGTCGATGGTGCGGCCCACGATGTCGGGGCGCTCCACCTTGTAGGCGCGCAGCACCACCTCGTAGTAGCCCGCGCCGAGGTCGGGATCGTCGCCGGGCGCGTCCAGCTCCTGGGCGAGCCTGGCGCTCTCCTCGGCGAGGTTCTTGCGGTAGAGCCGGGGCAGCACCGAGGCCAGGAGCAGCGCCGCGCAGACGGTGCCGAGCGGGTAGCAGACCGCGTACCCGATGGCGACGAGGTTCTCCTCGCTCTTGACCTGGGCGGGGCTGAGGCCCGGCAGGTTGCCGATGGCGTCCTGGGCGACGCCGATCACGGCGGACTGGGTGAGCCCGCCGCCGAGCAGCCCGGCCGAGAGCCCGGGCCCGTACCCGAGCATCGAGGCGAGGCCCCAGGACACCAGCAGGCCGGTGACGCAGACGACCAGCGCGTTGGCGACCTGGGGCAGGCCGTCCTTCTTCAGGCCGCGGAAGAACTGCGGGCCGACCCGGTAGCCGAGCGCGAACAGGAACATCGTGAAGAAGAGGTTCTTCACGGTCGCGTCGATCGGCACCTTGAACTGGGCGCCGAGGAACAGGCCCACGATCAGACAGCCGGTGACCGCGCCGAGACCGATCGCCTTGTAGCGGACCTTCCCGAGCAGGAAGCCGAGCGCGATGGTGACGAACACCAGGAGCTCGGGGTGCGGCTGGAAGATGTTCCGGTTGATGAAATCGATCATGTTCAGGCTCCGAGGACGCCGACGAGGACCGGTCCGGTCAGGGGCAGCAGGAAGTTCGAGAGCGTGTACGTGATGGTGTAGCCGAGCATCGGTACGGAGCTCTGGGCGACCTGGGTGATGGAGGTGATGGCGGGCGTCGAGCACTGCTGGCCCGCGATCGCGCCGATCAGGAGCGGCTTCTCGATCTTCAGCAGCGAGCGTCCGACCAGCAGCGACAGGGTGGCGGGGATCAGCACCATCGCGATCCCGGCGAACGGGAGCAGCGCCCCGTACTGCTTGAGCAGCGGCCAGGCCTGCGGCCCCGACACCAGGCCGGTGCAGGCGATGAAGACCGCCAGGCCCATGTCCTTGAGGGTGGTCGCGGCCTGCGGCGGGAACGCGCCGAAGGTCTGCTTGCGGGAGCGGAACCAGCCGAAGACGAGCCCGGAGATCAGACAGCCGCCGCCGGTGCCGAGCGAGAGCGGGATGTCTCCGGCCCGGACCACCACCTGGCCGAGCAGCGAGCCGCAGACGATGCCGAGGCCCAGGTAGATGAAGTCGGTGGCGTCGTTCTTGACCACCGCGCCGATCTTCGCGACCAGCTTGTTGAGCCCGGAGCGGGCGCCGACGAGGGTGAGGACGTCACCGCGCCGCAGCACGGTGTCCGGGTTGGCCGGCAGATGCTGGTCGTTGCGGATCACATCGGTGACGTACACGCCCTGCTTGATGAACTCCGGGTGGGTGTGCTGGAGTTGGTCGAGGCTCTTGCCGTCGGCGGACTTCTCGGTCATGGCGACCTGGGCGGTGGCCAGCGGCGAGTCCAGGCCCGGGATGCCGGGCGTCTCGGGGCCGATCTCGCGGCCCGCCTCGATGGCGTTGGCCCGCCGGCCGACCACGAGCACCAGGTCGGACAGGGTCAGCTCGACCCCGGGTTCGGGGGTGATGGCGCGGCTGCCGCGGCGCAGCGCCTCGATGGTGATCCGGCCGCCGAGCGAGGACTCCAGGTCGCCGATGGTGCGCCCGTCGGCCGTCGTCACCAGATAGGTGCGGCCCACCAGGCCGGGCAGCGCCTCGCGCTCGTCGGCCTCCAGGCCGTGCTCACCCCCGCCGCCGCGCATCTTCTCCCACAGCTGCCGCGATGCGTCCCGCAGGTTGATGCGCAGCATCATCGGCATGATCTGGCTGGTGTAGATGACGATGGTGATGAGGCCGAAGAGGTAGCAGACCGTGTACGCGGTCGCCACATGGCCCTGGTAGTCGGTGACCTGGGTGGGGGTGAGGCCGCCGAGCTTGCCGATGGCCTCGGTGGCGGTACCGACGACCGCGGACTCGGTGGCGGCGCCGGCCAGGATGCCGGACGCGGTGCCGACGTCGAGCCCGAACGCCTTCGCCAGGCCGTACGCGATGCCGAGCACACAGACCAGCTCGATCAGGCACAGCGTGAAGAAGCGCAGGCTGCCGCGGTTGAGGTTGGCGAAGAACTGCGGTCCCGCGAGATAGCCGAGCGAGAAGATGAACAGGGCGAAGAAGACCGTCTTGACGTCACCGGAGACCTGCACCTTGGCCCAGGCGCCCATCAGGAGCGACACGATCAGGGTGCCGCAGATGCCGCCCAGCGTGATGGGTCCCGCCCGCAGCTTGCCGACGAGGTAGCCGAGCGCGAGGCAGAGGAAGAGGGCGAGCTCCGGGTGGTCCTTGAGGATGCCCATCGCGGCTCAGCCGAGCCGGGGGGCACACGAGGCACACGGACTGACTCGGTCATATATGGACATAAAGTGCATAAACGCGAAATTAGCAGCGGACGGGGGCGGCGGCACCCCGGTCCACCGCCCCGCCCCCGCTTCCGTCGGCGGCCCCGCCGTCGCCGCCGTGCCGCGCCTGCCGTGGTGTCAGGCCCCGGGCCTCCGCGGCAGTTCACCCGTTCGGGCCAGCTCCGCGTACCAGCGGGCGCTCGACTTCGGGGTGCGCTCCAGGGTCGCGTAGTCCACGTACACCGCGCCGAACCGCTTGCCGTACCCGAACGACCACTCGAAGTTGTCCATCAGGGACCACAGGTAGTAGCCCCGTACGTCCGCGCCCGCCTCCATCGCCCGGCGGACCGTCGCGAGGTGGTCGTGCAGATAGCCGATGCGGTCCGGGTCGTGCACCGAGCCGTCGGGGGCCGGCCCGTCCTCGCAGGCGGCGCCGTTCTCGGTGATCAGGAGCGGCAGTCCCGGCGCCTCCTTGGTGTAACGCAGGAGCAGGTCGTACAGGCCCGACGGGTCGATGGTCCAGCCCATCGCCGTGCGCTCGCCCGGCGGCTGGTGGAAGGCGACCGAGGTGGCCCCCGGCCACGGCGAGTGCGCGCTCGCCCCGTGCCCGTCGGCGCGGGCGTCCGCCGTGTCCGGGTCGGCCGCCGACACCAGCGAGGTCGTGTAGTAGTTCAGGCCGAGCGCGTCGAGCGGCTGCTGGATCGCGCGCAGATCGCCGTCCTGCACGAAGGACCAGTCGGTGACCGAGGCCGTGTCCGCGAACAGGTTCGCCGGATACGCGCCGTGCAGCATCGGCCCGTGGAAGATCCCGTTGGCCAGGTCGTCGATCCTGCGCACCGCGGCCAGGTCCGCCGGATCCGGTGAAAGCGGCCTGACGACGGCCGAGTTGAGGCTCACCGCGATCTGGTCGCGCGCGGGCAGCGCCGCCCGCAGCGCCGAAGTCGCCTCGCCGTGCGCCAGGTTGAGGTGGTGGGCCGCGCGCAGCGAGGCCGCCGGATCGGTCCGGCCGGGCGCGTGCACCCCCGAGGCGTACCCCAAGAACGCGCTGCACCAGGGCTCGTTGAGGGTGATCCAATGCTCGACCCGGTCGCCGAGCGCGGACCCGACGAGCGCCGCGTACTCGGCGAACCGGTGGGCGGTGTCCCGGGCCGGCCAGCCGCCCGCATCCTCCAGCTCCTGGGGCAGGTCCCAGTGGTAGAGGGTGAGCGCGGGCTGGATGCCGTGGTCGAGCAGCTCGTCGACCAGGCGCCGGTAGAAGTCGAGGCCGAGCTGGACGGCGGGCCCGCGCCCGGTGGGCTGCACCCGCGACCAGGACACCGAGAACCGGTACGCGGTGAGCCCCATGTCCGCCATCAGGGCGACGTCCTCGCGCATCCGGTGGTAGTGGTCCACGGCCACGTCCCCGGTGTCCCCGCCGTCGGTCCGGCCCGGGGTGTGGCTGAAGGTGTCCCAGATCGACGGGGTGCGGCCGCCCTCGGCCACCGCCCCCTCGATCTGGTAGGCGGAGGTGGCGGCGCCCCAGAGGAACCCGGGCGGAAAGCGGTCGGACATACGGCACTCCCAACGAGCTGATGGGTAGGGGGACTTGAGGCCGCCGGGGCTTCCCGGGGCCGAAGGGGGCTAGCCCTTGACCGCGCCCTGCATGATCCCGCCCACGATCTGCCGCCCGAACAGGACGAACGCGAGCAGCAGCGGCAGCGTGCCGAGCAGGGCGCCGGCCATGATGACCGACTGGTCGGGGATGTAGCCGCGGCCGAGCCCGGTGAGGGCCACCTGGACGGTGGGGCTGCCGTTCTGGGTCAGCGCGATGATCGGCCAGAAGAAGTCGTTCCACGCCATCACGAAGGTCAGCATCCCGAGCACCGCCATCGCGGGCCTGGCCACCGGGAACACGATGTGCCACACCACCCGCCAGCTGCTCGCCCCGTCCACCCGGGCGGCCTCGACCAGCTCGGTCGGCAGCGCCTCCACCAGGTACTGCCGCATGAAGAACACCCCGAACGCGCTGACCAGGGTGGGCAGGATGACGGCCTGGAGCTGGTCGGTCCAGGACAGCTTGGCGACCAGCATGTACAGGGGGACGACGCTGAGCTGCGGCGGCACCATCATCGTGCCGATCACCAGGATCAGCAGGAGGTTCTTGAACCGGAAGCGCAGCTTGGCGAAGGCGAAGCCGGCCAGGGTGGAGAAGAAGACCGTGCCGGCCGCGATGCAGCCCGCCACGATCGTCGTGTTGAGCAGCGCCGTGCCCATGTTGGCGTCGGTCCAGGCGATCCGGAGGTTCCTGAACAGGTGGGAGCCGAACCAGAACGGCGGCGGCGTCTGCGCGAGCCGGGTGTTGGTGCGGGACGCGGCCACCGCCGTCCAGATCAGCGGGAAGAGCGATCCGGCGGTGAACACGGTCAGTACGGCGTAGGTGAGCCGGCCGCCGTGCAGCTGGCGTCCGGCGCGCTGGGCCCTCAACTCATCATCCCCTTGCGCAAGGTGCGGGAGACGAGCCAGTTCACCGCGCCGATGAGGAGCAGGATCAGGAACATCGCCCAGGCGATCGCCGAGGCCCGGCCCAGGTGCAGGTTCACCCAGCCCTGCTCGTACAGGTACAGGCCGAGCGTCTGGAACTGGTGGTCCGAGCCGCCGGTGGCGCCCGCGGAGCCGTTGAACAGGAGCGGCTCACCGAACAGCTGGGTCGCGCCGATCGTCGAGACGACCGTCGTGAACAGGATGGTCGGGCGCAGCGCGGGGATCGTCACATGCCGGAACTGCTGCCACCGCGAGGCCCCGTCGAGCGCGGCCGACTCGTACAGATCGGCGGGCACCGCCTGCATCGCGGCCAGATAGATCAGCGCGTTGTAGCCGGTCCAGCGCCACACGACGATGGTGGAGACGGCGAACTGGGGTGCCCAGCCGCCGTTCTGCCAGTCGATGTGGTCGAACCCGACAAGGCCCAGGGCCCAGTTGATCATTCCGTAGTCGCGTCCGAAGAGCAGCACGAACACCAGCGTCGCGGCCGCCACGCTGGTGGCGTACGGGGTGAGGACGGCGACCCGGAAGAACATCGAGCCGCGCAGCTTGTAGTTGAGCAGATGCGCGATGCCGAGCGCGATGAGCAGCTGTGGCACGGTGGAGAGGATGCCGATGGTGACGGTGTTGCGCAGCGCGTTCCAGAAGAAGTCGTCCGAGAGCAGCCGCGAGAAGTTCCGCAGGCCCACCCACGTCATGTCGTTCGGCGAAGTCAGCTCGACCTGGTGCAGCGAGGCCCAGCCGGTGTAGAGCAGCGGGAAGAGGCCGAAGGCCGCGAAGAACACGAAGAAGGGCGCGATCAGCGCGTACGGGCTCCAGCGCATGTCCCGCCGGTAGCGGCGGCTGCGCCGCTCGTCGGCGCGGGCCCGGGCGGGGGCCGTGCCCTCCTGCCCGCCGGGGGCGGGGGAGGGCACGGCGGCGGTGGTGTCGCTCGCCATCGTCACTGGTCCAGCGCGTTGTCGATCGCCTTCACCGCGGCGTCCCAGCCCTGCTGCGGCGACTTGCCCTTCTGCTCGACCTGGAGCATGCCGATGTCGGAGAGGTTCTGCTGGATGATCTGGTCCTTCGGGCCGAGGAACTGCACCGGGGTGCCCTCGGCGGCCTTGGCGAAGATCTGGCCGATCGGCGCGTTGCCGAAGTAGGCGTGCTTGGCGTTGCCGACCGCGGGCAGGGCGTACGCCGCCTTGGCGCTCGGGAAGCTGCCGCGCTTCTCGAACAGGACGGCCTGCTGGGCGGGCGCGGTCAGCCAGGCGGCGAGCTGGGCGGCCTCGGCCTTGTGCTTGCCGGCCGACGGCACGGTGAGGAAGGAGCCGCCCCAGTTGGAGGGCTTGGGGGCGGCGGCCACGTCCCACTGGTCCTTGCCCGCGGCGCCCGCCTTGTCCTGGATGTAGCCGAGCATCCAGGCCGGGCAGGAGACGGTGGCGAAGGAGGCGTTGGCGAAGCCCTGGTCCCAGGTCGGCTGGAACTGCTGGAGCTTGGCGGTCAGACCGTCGGTCGCGAACGCGGCCGCGGTGTCCCACGCCTGCTTGACGGCCGGGTTGGTCTTGTAGACGACCTTGCCGTCGGCGTCGTAGTAGCGGGTGGCGCTGGACCCGGTGATCGAGTTCAGCACGCCGGAGGCGGCGTCCACGAAGGCGGTGCCCGAGGGGGCCTTCGCCTGGTACTGCCGCCCCACCTCCAGGTACTTGTTCCAGTCGCCCGCCCACAGCTTGCCCACCGCGTCCCGGTCGGTCGGCAGACCGGCCTTGGCGAACAGGTCCTTGCGGTAGCAGATGCCGGTCGGGCCGATGTCGGTGCCGAGGCCCACCGTCCTGCTGTCCTTGGTGGTGGCCTCCGCCCACTTCCACGGCAGGAAGTCGTCCTTGTTCACACCGGACGCCTTGGACAGGTCCTCCAGCTTGCCGCTCTGCGTGGCGGTGACCTCCGCGATGTTGCTGACCTCGACGGCCTGGATGTCGGCGAGCCCGCTGCCCGAACCGAGATGGGTCAGGAGCTGCGGATAGTAGTTCTCGTTCCGCTCGATCGAGGTCTGCTTGATCTCGATGTCGGGGTGGAGCTTCATGTACGCGTCGTAGAGCCCGGCCTCCTTCAGGCCGAAGGCGCCGAAGACGCCGACGGTCAGGACGGTCTTGCCACCGCCCCCACCGCCGCCCGCCGACGAGCCCTCGGCCGCCGGGGACTTCCCGTCGTCGGCGCAGCCGGCGAGCAGCCCGGTACCGAGCGCGGCCACGGCCGCGAGGGCCGCCAGCCGCCTGGACATACGTGTACGCGTGCGCATTGCTTCCTCCAACTGTCGTCCGGGCCAAGCCAGTTGAGGCGGGTCGGCGCGGGCGGAAGGGATGCGGAAGGTGTAAGGACCTACTACTGTGGGAGCGCTCCCAGCCGTGATGTGTTGAAGGTTCGCGGCTCCCTGTTGGACTGTCAAGGGACCGCGCAACGGCAGGGGATGACGTTCTCCGTCCGGCGGGGGCTGTTACCTTCACCGTCAGTTGCGCGAGTTGGGGAGGCAGACGTGACAGCAGCCCGCACGGTCAGGGCCCGGAGCGCGGGGCGGCCCACCCTCGAAGAAGTGGCCGCACGGGCCGGAGTCGGCCGGGGCACGGTGTCCCGGGTGATCAACGGCTCGCCCCGGGTCAGCGAGGAGACCCGCGCCGCCGTCGAGGCTGCCGTGGCCGAACTCGGCTACGTACCCAACAGGGCGGCCCGCGCGCTCGCCGCCAACCGCACCGACGCCATCGCCCTGGTGGTCCCGGAGCCCGAGGCCCGGTTCTTCGCCGAGCCGTACTTCTCCGACATCGTGCGCGGGGTCGGGGCCGCCCTCGCCGACACCGAGATGCAACTGCTGCTCACCCTGGTCGGCGGCGACCGGGAGCGGCGCAGGCTCGCCCAGTACCTCGCCTCGCACCGCGTCGACGGCGTCCTGCTGGTCTCGGTGCACGCCGACGACCCGCTGCCCGAGCTGCTGGAACAGCTCGGCATCCCGGTCGTCATCAGTGGCCGGCGCTCCGAGGACGAACCGCTCGCCTCGGTCGACTCCGACAACTTCGAGGGCGCCCGCGCCGCCGTCGCCCATCTGGTGGCCGGCGGCCGGAGCACGATAGCGACGATCACCGGCCCGCTGGACGTGTACGGAGCCCGAAGGCGCCTGGACGGCTACCGGGCCGCCCTCGCGGACGCGGGCCTCGCGGAACTGGCCGCGCACGCCGACTTCACCGAGGAGGGCGGCCGCCGCGCGATGGCCGAGCTCCTGGCCCGCGCCCCGGAACTGGACGCGGTCTTCGCCGCCTCGGACGTGATGGCCTCCGGCGCCCGCCAGGTGCTGCGCGACCACGGCCGCCGCATCCCCGAGGACACCGCGCTGATCGGCTTCGACGACTCGTCGATAGCCCGCCACATGGACCCGCCGCTGACCAGCGTCCGCCAGCCGATCGAGGAGATGGGCCGCGCGATGGCCGAGCTGCTCCTGGCCGAGATATCCGCGACCGAACCGGCCCGGCCGAGCCTGGTGCTGCCGACGGAACTGGTGGTGCGGGCCTCTTCGTAGATCCGTGGGCGGAAACGCGAACAGGGCTCGTACACGAAGAAGGCCCGAACCGCTCGCGCGGCCCGGGCCTTCTTCGATCAGGGTGAGTAACGGGACTCGAACCCGCGACATCCTGGACCACAACCAGGTGCTCTACCAGCTGAGCTATACCCACCATGCATGACCGGACTGTTGTGGTCTTGGGAAGTCCCTAGGGGCTTCCCTACCGGCCGAGAAAAAGTGTACAGGGTCCGGGAGGGTGCTCGTGCACCTGTTTCGAGGCACCCTCCCGGACTCCCTGTGGAGGGCTACTCCGCAGGCAGGACGTACTTCGCCGCGATGGTCTTCGCGGTGTCCGAGTCCGGGCCCGGCTGCGGCACGAAGACCGCCTCCCGGTAGTAGCGGAGCTCCGCGATGGATTCACGGATGTCCGCGAGCGCCCGGTGGTTGCCGTTCTTGTCCGGGCTGTTGAAGTAGGCCCGCGGATACCAGCGGCGGGCGAGCTCCTTCACCGAGGACACGTCCACGATCCGGTAGTGGAGGTAGGACTCCAGGGTCGACATGTCCCGCAGCAGGAAGCCCCGGTCGGTACCGACCGAGTTTCCGCACAGCGGCGCCTTGCCCGGCTCCTTGACGTGTTCACGTACGTACGCCAGGACCTGCTCCTCGGCGTCGGCCAGCGTGGTGCCGCCGGCCAGCTCGTCGAGGAGCCCGGAGGCGGTGTGCATGGTGCGCACCACCTCCGGCATGGTCTCCAGCGCGGCGTCCGGGGGACGGATCACGATGTCCACCCCTTCACCGAGTACGTTCAGCTCCGAGTCGGTGACCAGTGCGGCCACCTCGATGAGTGCGTCGTCCGCCAGCGAGAGCCCGGTCATCTCGCAGTCGATCCACACCATGCGGTCGTTCATGCGTCTTACCCTACGGGGCGCTCCGCTGGCCGGGCAGACTCGGACGGCCGCCGGTGTACCCGGAGGCGTACAGATCGGAGCCGGTTCTCCCCGGCTCCGGCCCGGTGTGCGAGGTCGCGGACGGCCCCACCACCGCGCTGGCCGCCGCCGTGCGCCGGGCCTGCGGCAGCGCCTGGGACGGAACGGTCTCCGGCACCGGAGCGGGCATCGGCACCGCGACGGGACCCGGGCTGGGTTCCGGCTGCGGACGACGGGCCCGGTAGGCCGCGCGATAGGACGCCGGGGACGAGCCGAGCTGGCGGCGGAAGTGCCCGCGCAGCGCGACCGGGGAGCGGAAGCCGCAGCGGCCCGCCACCTCGTCCACGGAGTAGTCGGACGTTTCCAGCAGGCGCTGGGCCTGGAGGACCCGCTGGGTGATCAGCCACTGGAGGGGGGCCGACCCGGTCAGCGAGCGGAAACGACGGTCGAAGGTACGGCGGCTCATGTACGCCCGCGCGGCCAGGGTCTCCACGTCGAACTGCTCGTGGAGGTGCTCCAGCGCCCAGGCGACGACCTCGGCCAGCGGGTCGGAGCCGATCTCCTCCGGTAAAGACCGGTCGAGATAGCGCTCCTGCCCGCCACTGCGGCGCGGCGGCACGACCAGCCGGCGGGCCAGCGCACCGGCCGCCTCGCTGCCGTGGTCCGTCCGCACGATGTGCAGACAGAGATCGATTCCGGCCGCGGTCCCGGCCGAGGTGAGCACGTCCCCGTCGTCGACGAAGAGCTCCCTCGGATCCACGTGCACCGATGGGTACCGCTTGGCCAGTGTCGGCGCGTACATCCAGTGCGTCGTCGCCGGGCGGCCGTCGAGCAGACCGGCCGCGGCGAGCACGAACGCGCCGGTGCACAGCCCGACGATCCTTGCCCCTTCCTCGTGTGCGCGGCGCAGCGCGTCGAGCGCTGCCGCGGGGGGCGGCGAGGTGATGGAACGCCACGCGGGCACCACCACCGTTCCCGCCCTGCTGATGGCTTCCAGACCGTAGGGCGCGGTGAGTTCGAGTCCCCCTGTGGTCCGCAGGGGTCCTTCCTCACCGGCACACACCAGCAGTCTGTAACGCGGAACTCCCGCGTCCTGTCGGTCGATTCCGAATACGGAGAGCGGAATCGAACTCTCGAAGATGGGGCCGCCACTGAACAGCAGTACGGCGACGACTTCCCGGCGTCGGCGGCCGGCCAGCTTCCTTGCGGTCTCCGGTGATGCGGCAGCGGAGTCCTGGCTCATGGCGCTAAGCCCCCCTCGGTGTTCGCGGCTCCCCGTTCTTGTCGGGCCTGTCGCTCCTGCACTTTTCCCCTCGGTTTTGCACGAGTCCCCAGCCTTCGATACGCATGATCGAATCTACTGCGTCCCGTGGCGCCGGCGTGACAAGTCCGGCACCCAGCGCTATGTCGACAAGGCAACTTGGCGCGAAGCTTTCGATCACGAAGCGTTTCACTCGCGGGCCCCGTAGGGGAAGTGCGCCTCAAGGGGATGGCCCGTACCCGTATGGTGCCAGAGGCCGCATTGGTCCTTTCTCCCCTGGTGGCAAGGGGGTTGGCAGGCCATTTACCCAAGGGATCCGCCACCGGGGGAAGTTGGCCGAAAACATACGGGTCCAGGTGTGCGAACCGATCACCCTTCGGGTGTACAGCCCCCGCCGTGCCGCCCACCGCGATGCCCGCCGGGGGCGCCCCGGCCGCGTCGCGCGGGCGCGGGGAACGGCCGCGTGGCGCGTTCCTCGGCGGCCGCCCGCTCGGACTGTCGAAGGAGCAGACGGCACACCGTCGTCACGGCCATCAGGCCGAGCGCGGAGCCCGTCGCGCCCGCGAACGAGGACCCGTACACGACGAGCACGACGGGTACGAGCACACAGCTGAACGCGGCCCAGCGCACCACGTCCCCGGCGGCGTCGGCCGGAGGCCGGGCGGTGGCCGACCAGAGTGGTTCGGTGTTCACGGACCGGTTGGTACGTACGGTTTCGGCCGCGGACGGCGACCGGCGACGGGTGCCGGACGACGCGGCGGGAGTGGAAGGGTGGGCGACCGGGGGAGGGGGCACGGGAGGTGCTTCCTGATCGGGGTCGGGGTGATCGCGTACCTAACGCGGAAGCGCCCGCTCCGGTCACTGGAAGATCATCGGCACGGCGGCCGGGACCGGCCGCGGGGTGCCGCGGGGCGACCGCTGTAGGGCGCATCGAGCATTGCCATCCGGGGCGGGCTCGTGCATGCTCCGGGGAACGCCGAGTAGGTTCGGCGGCTCTGGGCAGGAGAGGAGTGTCGCCGTACCCTTGGGGGTATGGGGTTGGGAAGATGATTCCCGGACACGACTCCGCCGCCGACTCGTTGTTGCTGCTCACCAGTCCCCGCTGTCCCTCGACTGAGGACCTCTTTCGCCGAGACACCCATGGCCGGTCACGAATTCTCCGAACCCGCGGACCGCAAGCAGGTAGCCGACCCCGCGTCGGACCTCCAAGCGGCGACAGAATCACGTCATTCCTGCGATCCCGCGTTCCGTCACGGCGTCGTCGTCGGCTTCGACGGCTCGACGTCCAGTGAGCGCGCGCTCGCCTACGCCATCGGCATGGCCAAGCGCTCCGGCTCGGGGCTGATCATCGTCCACGTGGCCAACCGGCTCCCCACCACGGTGTGGGCGGGCTGTGAGCCGCCGGTCTTCGTGGACGTGCCGGACCACCGCACCGAGGTCCTCGGACTCGAACTCGCCTGCGCCGACTATCTCGCCGAGGTCCCCTGGATCCTGGTGGAGCGCGGCGGCGACATCTGCCACGAACTGGAAGAAGTCGGGCGCGAGTACGCGGCGGACGCCATCGTCGTGGGCTCCACGCACGGCCTCGTCGGGCGGATCTTCGGCTCGGTCGCCGGGCGCCTCGCGCGACGCGCCCAGCGGCCCGTCGTGGTCATCCCGTAATCGGGCGTTGTCCCGGTCGTGACCTGCCAGGTGTTTGTCTGACCCAGTGTCAACTTCCTTGCCCGGATGGGGAATCTACCCATGCGTAGGTGGTGGATTGTGCCCTTGTGAAGGGTAGACAAGGGGTGCTGGGAAGCAGCACAAGCGCACATGAAGGGAGCCCGCCGTGGACAACGAAGTTCCCGCGGGAAGCACCACCTCCACTCTCGGTCACCTCGCACTCGGCCTCACCCTGCTGGCCTTCGGTATCGGCAACACCCGCGTGATCGACGGTGTGACGGTGGCCGACTCGGTCTCGATCGCCACCTACATCGGCGGCATCGGCCTGTTCGTCCTCGGCGTCCTCGCCTTCCGCGACCAGGACGCGTTCACCGGCACGGCCTTCGCCGGCCTCGGCGCCTTCTGGTTCACCTGGGCCGTCGGCGCGGACACCAAGTTCTCGGCCAACGCGGCCGGCCTCTTCCTGGTCCTCTTCGCCCTCCTGGCGCTCAGCCTGGCGGCGGGCTCGGCCGGGGCCGGGCTCCTGCGCCAGGCCACGTACGGACTGCTCTGCCTGGCCCTGGTGCTGCTCGCCGTGGGCCAGTTCGCCACCAGTTCCTCGCTCGGCAAGGCGGCCGGCTGGGTGGCCGTGGCCGCCGGCGCCGCGGCCTGGTACGGGGCGACGGCCGCGCTCGCCAAGTGGCCGACCGCCCTGCCCCGACGCGCTGCCGGCCGGGGGGTGACGGCCACCGGCTGAACGGCAGCCGCGGCCGGTGCCTGGGCAGCACCGGCACACACAAGGGCGACCCCCGCCGAGATGACGGGGGTCGCTCTTTCGTGTGCTGTTCCGCGGGAGGCCTGCGGACTACTCGACGGTGACCGACTTGGCCAGGTTGCGCGGCTTGTCGATGTCCCGGCCCATCGCCAACGCCGTGTGGTAGGCGAAGAGCTGGAGCGGGATGCCCATGAGGATCGGGTCCAGCTCGTCCTCGTTCTTCGGCACGACGATGGTGTGGTCGGCCTTCTCCTGGTTCTGGTGCGCGACCGCGAGGATGCGGCCGCTGCGGGCCTTGATCTCCTCCAGGGCGGCGCGGTTCTTCTCCAGGAGGTCGTCGTCGGGGACGATCGCGACCGTGGGGAGCGCGGGCTCGATCAGCGCGAGCGGGCCGTGCTTGAGCTCGGAGGCGGGGTAGGCCTCGGCGTGGATGTAGGAGATCTCCTTGAGCTTCAGGGAGGCCTCCAGGGCGACCGGGTAGCCGCGCACGCGCCCGATGAACATCATCGACTGGGCGCCCGCGTACTCCTGGGCCAGCTTCTCGATCTCCGGCTCCATGGCCAGGATCTCCTCGATCTGCGCGGGCAGCTTGCGCAGGCCCTCGATGATCCGCTTGCCGTCGGCGACCGACAGGTCGCGGATCCGGCCGAGGTGCAGGGCGAGCAGCGCGAAGGCGACGACCGTGTTGGTGAAGCACTTGGTGGACACGACGCAGACCTCGGGCCCGGCGTGCACATAGGTGCCGCCGTCCGCCTCGCGGGCGATGGCCGAGCCGACCACGTTCACGACGCCGAGGACGCGGGCGCCCTTGCGCTTGAGCTCCTGCACGGCCGCGAGCACGTCGTAGGTCTCACCGGACTGGGAGACCGCGATGTACAGGGTGTCGGGGTCCACGACCGGGTTGCGGTAGCGGAACTCGGAGGCCGGCTCGGCGTCCGCGGGGATGCGGGCCAGCTCCTCGATGAGGCCGGCGCCGATCAGGCCCGCGTGGTAGCTGGTGCCGCAGCCGAGGATCTTGATGCGGCGCACCCCGCGGGCCTCGCGGGCGTCCAGGTTCAGGCCACCGAGGTGAACGGTCGAGAACCGGTCGTCGATGCGGCCGCGCAGGACGCGGTCGACGGCCTCGGCCTGCTCGCTCATCTCCTTGTGCATGTAGGTGTCGTGGCCGCCCATGTCGAAGGAGGCGGCCTCCCACTCGACGGTCTCGGGGGTGGCGTTGGTCTGGGTGCCCGAGGTCGTGTACGTCCGGAAGTCGTCGGCCTTCAGGGTCGCCATCTCGCCGTCGTTGAGGGTGACGACCTGGCGGGTGTGGGCGATCAGGGCGGCCACGTCGGAGGCGACGAGCATCTCCTTCTCGCCAATGCCGAGGATGACCGGGGAGCCGTTGCGCGCGACCACGATGCGGTCGGCGAAGTCGGCGTGCATCACGGCGATGCCGTAGGTGCCCTCGATGACCTTGAGCGCCTCGCGGACCTTCTCCTCAAGGGAGTCGGCGAGGGAGCGGGCGATCAGGTGGGTGATGACCTCGGTGTCGGTCTCGGAGGCGAAGACGACGCCCTCGGCCTCCAGCTTGGCGCGCAGCTCGGCGGCGTTGTCCACGATGCCGTTGTGGACGACGGCGACCTTGTTGTCGGGGTCGAGGTGCGGGTGCGAGTTCACGTCGGAGGGGGCGCCGTGGGTGGCCCAGCGGGTGTGGGCGATGCCCGTGGTGCCGGCGAACCGCTTGGGGACGCGGGCCTCAAGGTCGCGGACGCGGCCCTTGGCCTTGACCATCTTCAGGGCCCCGGACTTGGGACTGTTGACGACGACGCCCGCCGAGTCGTAGCCCCGGTACTCCAGCCGCTGCAAGCCTTCCAGCAGCAGCGGAGCCACATCACGCTTACCGATATAACCGACGATCCCGCACATGAAGTCTCTTCCCCTCCATCGACGTACAAAGGTCCCGCGTGCCGCTCGGCCGGGCCGGCGGCGCTCGGTCGTGCTCGGCCTGCTCAGCCGTAGACGATGCGGCGCAGCTGCCGGAGCGAGAGCTCCGGTGGCGCCACGGCGCGGTGCGGCAGCTCGGCCGCGATCCGCTCGAAGATCTCCGCGTTGACGGCCCCACCGGACTGCAGCTCACGGTGGCGCCGACGGACGAACTCCTCGTACGTCTCGTCGAAGTACGCCAGCACCTCAAGCACCACCCGGACGGCCTCACCGCGCTGGAGCGCGGTGCTGCGCACCAGATGATCTACGAGGTCGTCATGGGACGACGGGTTGCGGCGTTCGAGCACCCGTCGATATTGCGGGCTGACGGGGTCATACGCAAGAATCCTGCCCGATTCCGGGCAGGATTCCCATGATCATGCTTCTGGTCTGGACCAGAACGGGTGCCGCTCGGCCTCACAGCCGCTTCAGGACCGCCTGTTTGGCCGCCGTGAACTCCTCGTCCGTCAGGACGCCGCCGCGGTGCAGCTCGCCGAGCTCCCGCAGCCGGCGAAGCAGCACGTCGTGATCCTCGGCCGCGGGGGCCGCGGGCGCGGATTCCAGGGCCTTGGGCGCGGCGGCGGCGAGCTCGCCTGCCGGGGCGTGCGGATGCGGAAGGCGCGCCACCACCGCCGAGGCGAGCAGTGCCATGAGCGGGTCCTTCTTGAAGCCGTTCAGCTCTACGGCCATCGGATCGTGGGCCGGGCTGAGGCGCGGGGCGTGCGGTGTGGTGATGAAGCGCAGATAGCCGTCGCTCAGGCCCCGGGCCGGCTGCCAGACGACCCCGGTCAGGTCGTCGAGGGGCAGTGCGACCGGCCCGGCCGCGGTCTTCTTGTCGTCGGTGTGCCAGGTCCATTCCAGCCGGACCGTGCGGCCGTCGAAGGTGACCGTGCCGTCCCCTGCGCCCACCGTCATCGGCAGCGCGGGCCCCGGCAGGAGGTAGGCGTCCACCGGCCCGTCCGGCACCTCGTCGAGCAGCAGCGCGTTGCGTATCTCGTCCACCAGGTATTCGGCCACCCCCGAGGTCCGGGTCTCCACCGCGAGGACGTACGGGTCCGAGCCGTCCGGCAGCTTGCCGCCGGTGACCTGGAGCAGCGGATCGGCCCCGTCCCGCAGCCGCAGCCTGAGCCGCCCGCTCTTGCGCCCCGCCTCGTACGCGATGCCCGCCACCGCCCGCAGCGGCACCGCGATCTCCCCCAGCGTCCTGCGGAGCAGGCCGACCGACTTGTCGCTGCCCGGCACGATCCGCAGCGTGTCGCCGTCGAACGCCCAGGTGCCGTCCTTCTGGATGATTTCCGCCATGGAGGGATTGTTCCACCGGCAACTGGGGCCATGATCGACCTACTTGAGTCCCACCGCCGCACCGGCCGCCGTCTTGACCCCGGCTGGGTCCGCGGGTCCCATGGGAAGTGTTCGGTTGCTCAGCCCCCACAGTTGCGCGACCCCTTGGAAGGGAACCGCTTGTGAGACATGGTCAGCGCAGGACATTCGCCCGGCTCCTCGGCTCGCTCGTCCTGGTGGCGGGCGCCGGGCTCGCCAGTGTCGGGGCCTCGGCCGCCCCCGCCGCGGCGGGCACCCCCCGCCCGCTGGGCCAGATCGTGCCCGCCCCCGCCTCCGTCTCGCCCGGCGGCACCCCGTACACGATCGCCTCCGGCACCAGGATCAGGGTGGCCAAGGGCTCCGCCGAGGCCCAGCGCATCGGCGACTACCTGGCGGGCGTGCTCCGCCCCTCCACCGGGTACGCCCTGCCGGTCACCGGCGCCCCGGGCAACGACGGCATCCGACTGCTGCTCGGCGCCCACGACGACGGCCTCGGCGACGAGGGCTACCGGCTCACCTCGGCACGCGGCTCGGTCACCATCGCCGCCAACGAACCGGCCGGGCTCTTCCACGGCGTGCAGACCCTGCGGCAGCTGCTGCCGGCGAACGTCGAGAAGAGGACGAAGCAGAGCGGCCCCTGGCAGATCGCGGGCGGCACGATCACCGACGCCCCGCGCTATGCCTACCGGGGCGCGATGATCGACGTCTCGCGGCACTTCTTCACCGTCGACCAGGTCAAGCGATACGTCGACCAGCTCGCCCTGTACAAGATCAATGAGCTGCATCTGCACCTCAGCGACGACCAGGGCTGGCGCATCGCCATCGACTCCTGGCCGAGGCTCGCGGCCTACGGCGGCCAGACCCAGGTCGGCGGCGGCAAGGGCGGCTACTACACCAAGGCCGACTACCGGGCGATCCTCGCCTACGCCTCCTCGCGCTACATGGAGGTCGTGCCCGAGATCGACACCCCGGGACACAGCAACGCGGCCCTGGCCTCGTACGCCGAACTGAACTGCAACGGCGTCGCGCCGCCGCTGTACACGGGCACCGGCGTCGGGTTCAGCTCGCTGTGCGTGCCCAAGGACGTGACGTACAAGTTCTTCGACGACGTGGTGCGCGAGGTCGCCGCCCTGACCCCGGGACGGTACGTCCACATCGGCGGGGACGAGGCGGAGTCCACCTCGAAGCAGGACTACGCCACCTTCATGGACAAGGCGCAGCCGGTCGTCGGCAAGTACGGCAAGACCGTGATGGCCTGGCACCAGATCACCGAGGCCACCCCGGTGGAGGGCGCCGTCGCCCAGTACTGGGGCACGCTCGGCAACGAGCCGGAGGTCGCGGCCGCGGCACAGGCCGGCACCCGGCTCGTGATGTCACCGGCGAACCGCTCCTACCTCGACATGAAGTACGACGCGAAGTCCCCGCTCGGCACCAACTGGGCGGGATACGTCGAGGTCGACAAGTCCTACTCGTGGGACCCGGACACCTTCGTCAAGGGTGTGCCCGCCGAGGCCGTGCTCGGGGTGGAGGCCCCGATCTGGTCGGAGACGCTCAGCAAGAGTTCGCAGATCGAGTACATGGCGTTCCCGAGGCTCCAGGGGATCGCCGAGATCGGCTGGTCGCCGCAGTCCACGCACGACTGGGCGACGTACAAGGTGCGGCTCGCTCAGCAGGGGCCGCGGATGACCGCGCTGGGCATCAACTTCTACCGCTCGCCGGTGGTGCCCTGGGTGTGATCCGCCGTCCGGGGACGTTGTCCTGGGCCGGCTGTACGAGGCCGGCTGTACGAGGTCGGCTGTTTTGAATCGGCTGTACGAGGACGGTGCCGGGGCCCGTGGAAAGGGGTCCCGGCACCGTCGTGTCACGCGACCTTCCTGGCCTTCTCGATCGTCTCGGCGAGGGCGTCGACGATGGGGGCGACGCGCGCGTAGGAATAGATCGGCTCGGTCAGACGCGGCACGACCTGGTGGGCCTTGACCGCGGGCAGCTGCCCCCAGGTCGGCTTGTTGCCGAGGTCGGCGGGCTGGAGGGTGCCGGTGCGGTTGTCCATGAGGATCACGTCGGCCGCGTACTTGCCGACGTTCTCCCAGCTGAGCGACTCGAAGAAGCCCTGCGAGTCGACCTTCGGGGTGACGAACTCGACGCCCAGCTCCTGGAAGTAGCGGGTGTCGCAGCTGCGCTTGGCCTCGGAGACGTAGAACAGGTCGGGGCTCGCCGAGCCGAGCAGCACCCGGATCCCGGGGTTGGCCTTGGCCGCGGCGCGCAGCCGGGCGGAGGCCTTCTCGAAGGCGGCCTTCGCGTCGGTGACCTTCTTCGCGTTCAGGTCCGCGCCGAGGGACTTGGCGAGGTCGGCCCGGCGCTGGAGGGCGGTGGTCATGCTCTGGTCGGCCGCCCACAGGGCGACGCTCGGCGCGAGCTTGAGGATCTTGTCCTTGCTGTTGTCGGGCACGTACCAGAGGACGTCCTTCTGCCACATGTCCGTGATCAGCACGTCGGGCGCGAGGGCCGCGTACTTCTCGACGCTGAACTCGCCGTAGACGTTGCCAATGATGTCGACCTTGTTGATGTCGAGGTCGCCGGCCTGGACGTCGGGCTTGCCGTCCTTGGTCTTCGTCGGCCCGAAGACGCCCTTGACCTGGATCCCGTAGTCGAACAGGGCGGCCGCGGTGCCGGTGTAGGCGACGATGTTCTTCGGCGTGGTCTTGGTCTCGACGGTCTTCCCGCGGTCGTCCTTGAAGGACCAGGGCCCGGACGTGCCGGCTCCCGCGCCGCCGTCCGCCGCCCCGCTCTTCTTGCCGCCGCCACCGCAAGCGGCGAGTGCGGCACCGATGCCGATCGCGCCGCCCATGGCCAGGAGGCCGCGACGGGTGGGCAGGGACGCTCGGGCGAGGGGCATGGTGTCCACTTCCTACGTATGTGCCGGGAACCGGCCACTGGCTGAATGCGAAGGTTAGCCTACCCTTAGCTTCTCCGGTGGCCCGGACCCTGGTGCCCCGGGGTGGGTTCGGCCTCGGGCGGAACCCCTTGCGGCGGGCCGGGGCGGAGCCCCGGCGGGCTACGGGGTGCCGAACTCGGCGCGGCACGGGGCGAGCCCCGTGACCCGGACCTCCACCGTCCGCACCCGCTCCCACTCCGCCCGATCAAGCCGCAGTCGGCGCAGCGTGGCAGGCCGTTCGCGTACGACGGTCGTGGTGAGCCCGTCGTCGCGGTAGCCGAGGCGGCGCGAGACGCCGAGGGAGCGCGGGTTGTCGGCCATCGCCGCCGACACCGCGGCGCGCGCACCGAGCCCGGCGAACGCCAAGTGCAGGACCGCCGCCCGCATCTCCGTGCCGATGCCCCGACCCTGGTGGGCGAGCCCCACCCAGGACCCCGTCTCCACCTCGCGGGTCACCGCGAAGCGCCGCCCCATCAGGTCCTGGCGGCCGACCGCCTTCCCTTCGTGCAGCACGGCGAGGCTCAGGTGCCAGTTGTCCGGGGACCAGTTGGCGATGGTGGACAGGACGTTCTGATAGGTGGCCCGGCCGCGGTCGGCGGGGGAGCCGTCGGTCCACGGGACGGTGAACGGCATCCGGTCCGGTTCGTGCAGGCCGTCCGCCGCCACCTGGGCGAGCTCGGACAGCAACTCGCCTTCGGGCAGGCGCAGTTCGAGGCGCGGGGTGCGTATGCGGAGGCCGTACAGGGGCCACCAGGGGTTCGGTTCCGTGAGCAGGGGTGCCATGAAGGGACTCTGCCGGGCCCGGCCGCCCCTGTCGAACGGATAGTCCGCGCCTACCTCCCCAGCAGCGAGGCCTGGCGGGCCAGGGGGGCGTAGGTGAAGCGGACCTTGTGGGAGGCGCTCGGCTCGTAGCTGCGGCGGCAGGCCGTGCAGTGCCAGTGCCAGCGGTCCGCGGCCCCCGGGGCCGTGGCCGAGGTGTCCTTCCACAGCGGGGGACGGCTCGCGCAGTTGGGGCAGTTCGGCGGGTTCACCCTGACAGGGTGAGGCCCCGGGCACCCCGGAGCGGCGGCGACGCGGGCGTCACCACTCCATCGGGGGACCCGGGGCCCAGGGGTGCAACGGTCAGGCGGGCAGCCCCAGTTCGCGGGCGATCAGCATGCGCTGCACCTCGCTCGTGCCCTCGCCGATCTCCAGGATCTTGGAGTCGCGCCACATGCGGGCCACCGGGTACTCGTTCATGAATCCGTAGCCGCCGAAGATCTGCGTGCCCTCCCGCGCGTTGTCGACCGCCACCGTCGAGGAGTACAGCTTCGCGAGCGCCGCCTCCTTCTTGAACGGCTCGCCGTGCACCAGCCGGGACGCGGCGTCGCGCCAGCCGACCCGCGCCATGTGGGCCCGCAGCTCCATGTCGGCGATCTTGAACTGGATGGCCTGGTTCTCGCCGATCGGCCGCCCGAAGGCGTGCCGCTCCTTGGCGTACTTCAGCGATTCGTCCACACAGCCCTGCGCGAGCCCGGTCGCGAGCGCCGAGATCGCGATGCGGCCCTCGTCCAGGATGCGCAGGAACTGGGCGTAACCGCGGCCCTCCTGGCCCAGCAGGTTCGCCACCGGGACACGCACGTCGGAGAACGCCAGCTCGCGGGTGTCCGACGCGTTCCAGCCGACCTTCGAGTACGGCGCCGCGACCGTGAAGCCCGGGGTGCCGGACGGCACGATGATCGAGGAGATCAGCGGGCGCCCGTCGTCCTTGCGGCCGGTGACCGCCGTGACGGTGACCAGCCCCGTGATGTCGGTACCGGAGTTGGTGATGAAGCACTTCGAGCCGTTGATGACCCACTCGTCACCGTCGCGCACCGCCGTGGTGCGCGTGCCGCCGGCGTCCGAGCCGCAGTCCGGCTCGGTCAGGCCGAACGCGCCGAGCATCTCCCCGGAGCACAGCTTGGGCAGCCACTCCCGCTTCTGCTCCTCCGTACCGAACCGGAACACCGGCATCGCGCCCAGCGAGACACCGGCCTCCAGCGTGATGGCCACCGACGAGTCGACGCGGGCCAGCTCCTCCAGGGCGATGCCGAGCGCGAGGTAGTCGCCGCCCATGCCGCCGTACTCCTCGGGGAAGGGCAGCCCGAACAGGCCCATGCGGCCCATCTCGCGGACGATCTCGTACGGGAACTCGTGGCGCTCGTAGAAGTCGCCGATCTTCGGAGCGATGACGTCGTGCGCGAACTCCTCGACGGTACGGCGGAGTTCCTCGTGCTCGGGAGTGAGACGGTGGTCGAGGGGCATGGCTACGACTCCTGGTGGGAGAGGGCACGCACGGTGCGGGAGGGGCTGGGGCGGCCCAGCTGTCCGGCCATCCACACGCTGGTGGCGGTGAGCAGGCCGAGGTCGACCCCGGTGTCGATACCGAGGCCCTGGAGCATCCACACGAGGTCTTCGGTGGCGAGGTTTCCGGTCGCGGACTTGGCGTACGGGCAGCCGCCGAGGCCGCCGGCCGACGCGTCCACGGTGCTCACTCCGTGCTGGAGGGCGGCGAGGGTGTTGGACAGGGCCTGGCCGTAGGTGTCGTGGAAGTGCACCCCGAGGGAACTGGTCGGCACGCCCTCCTCGTTGAGCTCGGCGAGCAGGGTCTGGACGTGGGCCGGGGTGGCGACCCCGATGGTGTCGCCCAGGCTCAGCTCGTCGCAGCCCATGTCGACGAGGGCCTTGGCGACGCGGACCACCTGGTGCACCGGCACCGCGCCTTCCCACGGGTCGCCGAAGCACATCGACAGATAGCCCCGGACGTGCGCCTTGTGCTCCTTCGCGCGGGTCACCACCGGCTCGAACATCGCGAGCGACTCGTCGACCGTCCGGTTCAGATTGGCCTTGGCGAAGGATTCGGTGGCGCTGGCGAACACCGCGATCCGGCGGGCGCCGAGCGCGAGCGCCCGGTCCAGACCCCGCTCGTTCGGGACCAGGACGGGCAGCGCCACGCCGTCGAGATCGCCCAGCATCGGGAACAGGGCTTCGGCGTCGGCGAGTTGGGGCACCCACTTGGGGTGCACGAAGCTCGTCGCCTCGATGGTGGTCAGGCCCGCGGCGGCCAGGCGGTGCACGAACTCGGCCTTGACCTCGGTCGGCACGACCGACTTCTCGTTCTGCAGCCCGTCGCGCGCGCCCACCTCGTGGATGCGGACCCGGGCGGGGAGGTCCTGCGCCGGTACGACCATGGGGAGCGTCATGAGGTCTCCTCGGGTGCGGCGGAGCCGGGTGCGACGGAGCCGGATTCGGCGGCCGGGGTGACGACGGCCAGGATCTGGTCCATCGCCACGGTCGAGCCGGGAGTGACGTCGAGCTCGGTGACCGTGCCCGCGTGCGGCGCGGAGATCACGTGCTCCATCTTCATCGCCTCGACCACCAACAGGCTCTGGCCGGCGTCCACTTGGTCGCCGACCGCGACCTTGACCACGGTGACCGTGCCCGGCATGGGCGCGGCCAGGGTGTCGGCCCCGCTGTGGGCCCGGCCGGACAGGGCGGCCTCCACGGCGTCGTGGTCCAGCACGTTCCAGCTGTCGCCGTCGCGGCCCAGCCAGCTTCCGGCCCGGTGGAAGGTGTGGGTGATCCCGTCCAGCTCGACGGTGACGCGGTCCGCCGTGACCGTGGCCGCCGCCGGTGCCGCGTGCGTGACGGGTTCGAGCCCCGCGACGCGCAGCGGGAAGGCGAGCGGGGCCGGCTCGCCGCCCATGCGCCAGCCGCTCGGTACCGAGAACGGGTCGGTCCAGCCGGCGGCCGGGACGGGCCGCAACGCGTCCAGCCGGACCGCCGCCGCTGCCGCGTACACCTCGTCGGGTACGCCGTCGGGGACCAGCGAATCGGCCTCGCGCTCGACCAGGCCGGTGTCCAACTCGCCTGCCACGACGTCCGGATGGGCCAGCAGGCGGCGCAGGAAGCCGGCGTTGGTGGGCACGCCGAGCGTGACCGTGCCGGCCAGCGCGGCGCGCAGCTTGCGCAGCGCGGTCGCACGGTCGGGGCCGTACGCGATGACCTTGGACAGCATCGGGTCGTAGAGGCTGCCGACCTCGGTGCCCTCGCTCAGGCCCGAGTCCGTGCGCACTCCGTCGCCCTGCGGCTCGCGCAGCGCCAGGACCGTACCGCCGGACGGCAGGAAGCCGCGCGCGGGGTCTTCGGCGCAGAGGCGGGCCTCGATGGCGTGTCCTGTGAGGGTGATGTCCTTCTGCTCGTACGGCAGTCGCTCGCCGGCCGCGACCCTCAGCTGCCACTCCACCAGGTCGACACCGGTGATGAGCTCGGTCACCGGGTGCTCGACCTGGAGGCGGGTGTTCATCTCCATGAAGTAGTACGAGGACGGGTCGCTGCCCGGCACGATGAACTCGACCGTGCCCGCGCCCGAGTAGCCGCAGGAGCGGGCCGCCTGGACGGCCGCCTCGCCCATCGCGGCACGGGTCTCCTCGTCGAGCAGAACGCTGGGCGCCTCCTCGATGATCTTCTGGTGGCGGCGCTGGAGCGAGCACTCGCGCTCGCCGAGGTGGATCACGTTGCCGTGACCGTCCGCGAGCACCTGGATCTCGATGTGGCGCGGCCGGTCGACCCAGCGCTCCACGAGCAGGGTGTCGTCGCCGAAGGAGGAGCGCGCCTCGCGGCGGGCCGCGGCGATCTCGTCGCCGAGCAGGGCCTCCTCACGCACCAGGCGCATGCCCTTGCCGCCGCCGCCCGCGCTGGGCTTGAGAAGCACCGGCATGCCGATCTCCCGCGCTGCGGAGGCGAGTTGATCGTCCGTCAGGCCGCTGCCGGACGAACCCGGCACGACCGGGACGCCGGCCGCGCGCACGGTCTCCTTGGCGCGGATCTTGTCGCCCATCAGGGAGATCGCCTCGGCGCTCGGCCCGATGAAGACCAGGCCCGCCTCGGCGCAGGCCGCCGCGAACCCCGCGTTCTCGGCGAGGAAGCCGTAGCCGGGGTGGACCGCCTGGGCGCCGGTGCGCAGCGCCGCGTCGATGAGCAGCTCGGGGCGCAGATAGCTGGCGGAGGCCGCGGCGGGTCCGATGCGTACCGCGGTGTCCGCCTCGCGGACGTGGCGCGCCTGGGCGTCCGCGTCGGAGAAGACGGCCACCGAGCGGATGCCGAGCCGGCGCAGGGTGCGGATGACGCGGACCGCGATCTCGCCCCGGTTGGCGACGAGCACTGTCGTGAACATGGGAGCCCTCAACGTAGAAGTCGACGTGGGTGCCGTCTCAGGTGTCTCAGCCATCGCGGGCGTCACATCCGGAAGACGCCGAAGGCGGGGTCGGCGAGCGGGGCGTTGGCGCAGGCGGTCAGGGCCAGGCCGAGCACCTGGCGGGTGTCGACCGGGTCGATCACGCCGTCGTCCCAGAGCCGGGCGGTGGCGTAGTAGGCGTTGCCCTGGGTCTCGTACTGCTCGCGGATGGGGGCCTTGAAGGCCTCCTCGTCCTCCGCGCTCCAGTCGTCGCCCAGCTGGTCGCGCTTGACGGTGGCGAGGACGGAGGCGGCCTGCTCGCCGCCCATGACCGAGATCTTGGCGTTGGGCCACATCCACAGGAAGCGGGGGCTGTAGGCCCGGCCGCACATCGAGTAGTTGCCCGCCCCGTAGGAGCCGCCGACGACGACGGTCAGCTTCGGCACCCGTGTACAGGCGACGGCCGTCACCATCTTCGCGCCGTGCTTGGCGATGCCGCCCGCCTCGTAGTCCCGGCCGACCATGAAGCCCGAGATGTTCTGGAGGAACACCAGCGGGATGCCGCGCTGGTCGCACAGCTCGATGAAGTGGGCGCCCTTCTGGGCGGATTCGGAGAACAGGATGCCGTTGTTGGCGACGATCCCGACCGGGTGGCCGTGGATGCGCGCGAAACCGGTGACCAGCGTCTGGCCGAACTCGGCCTTGAACTCCTGGAAGCGCGAGCCGTCGACGACCCGGGCGATCACCTCCCGCACGTCGTAGGGGGTGCGCGAGTCGACCGGCACCGCGCCGTAGAGCCCGAACGGGTCGGCCTTCGGCTCCTCGGCCGGCTCCACCGACCAGGGCAGCGGGCCGCGGTCGGGCAGGGTGGCCACGATGTCGCGGACGATCCTGAGCGCGTGCGCGTCGTCCTCGGCCAGGTGGTCGGTGACGCCGGAGACCCGCGCGTGCACCTCGCCGCCGCCGAGCTCCTCGGCCGTGACGACCTCGCCGGTGGCTGCCTTCACCAGCGGGGGGCCGCCCAGGAAGATCGTGCCCTGGTTGCGGACGATCACGGCCTCGTCGCTCATCGCGGGCACGTACGCGCCGCCGGCCGTGCAGGAGCCGAGGACGGCCGCGATCTGCGGGATGCCCGCGCCCGACATCCGGGCCTGGTTGTAGAAGATCCGCCCGAAGTGCTCGCGGTCCGGGAAGACCTCGTCCTGCATCGGCAGGAACGCGCCGCCCGAGTCGACCAGGTAGAGGCAGGGCAGCCGGTTCTCCAGGGCCACCTCCTGGGCGCGCAGGTGCTTCTTCACCGTCATCGGGTAGTACGTGCCGCCCTTGACCGTGGCGTCATTGGCGACGATCACGCACTCGCGGCCGCTCACCCGGCCGATCCCGGCGATCACGCCGGCGGCGGGCGCCTGCCCGCCGTACATCCCCTCGGCGGCCAGCGGGGCCAGCTCCAGGAAGGGCGAGCCCGGGTCGAGGAGCGCGTCCACCCGGTCCCTCGGCAGCAGCTTGCCGCGCGCCACATGCCGGGCGCGGGAGCGCTCGCCCCCGCCGAGCCGGGCCGCGGCCAGCCTGGCCCGCAGCTCGTCGCCGAGCGCGCGGTGCCCTGCCTCGTTGGCCCGCCAGGCCTCGGAGGCGGGATCTGCCGCACTCCCCAGGACCGGTGCCTGCTGCATCGTGTCGAGCCCCCTTGCCCGTACGCGCCGAAGTCAACGGATGTTAGTGACCGTTAACTCATTGCGTTCAGGTTAACGAGCGCTAACCGCATTGTCTAGAATGAATTCCCATGAGCACCCGTACCGACGCCCCCACCCGCCGCGAGCAGATCCTGCGCGAGGCCGCCCGGCTCTTCGCCGAGCGCGGCTTCCACGGCGTCGGCGTCGACGAGATAGGCGCCGCGGTCGGCATCAGCGGCCCCGGTCTGTACCGGCACTTCGCGGGCAAGGACGCGATGCTGGCGGAGCTGCTGGTCGGGATCAGCGGGCGGCTGTACGACGGCGGGCGCAAGCGGGTCGCCGAGGCGGCCGGCGACCCCGAGCGGCTGCTCGGCTCGCTCATCGACGGGCACATCGACTTCGCCCTGGACGACCGGTCGCTGATCACCCTGCACGACCGCGAACTCGACCGGCTCCGCGACAGCGACCGCAAGCTGGTGCGCCAGCTCCAGCGGCAGTACGTCGAGCTGTGGGTCGGGGCCGTACGCGAGCTGTACCCGCCGGTGCCGGAGGCCGAGGTGCGCGGGGCGGTGCACGCCGTGTTCGGGCTGCTCAACTCGACCCCGCACCTCGGCTCGTACGGCTCGGGCCTGCCCGGCCGCACCGCCACCGAGACGCTGCTGCGCCGCCTGGCGCACGGGGCCTTCGCCTCGCTCGACGCGAGCTGAGCGGGTGCGGCGGGGAGTGGTGCCGCGGACTGCCGTGCGGGCCTTCGTGCGTTCCGCCGCACGCTCGGTACGGGTCCGCTGCTCGGGACGGACCGGTCGTGCGCGGCGCGCTCGGGGCAGAATGGGCGGCATGCCGATACCCAGCCGTGCCGCCCTTGTCGACCACCTCGTCCGCACCCGTATCGCCGGTGACGTCGCCACGCCCCGCGACAACAACCTCTCCCACTACCGCAAGCTCGCCAACGGCGACCGCCACTACTGGCTGGGCCTTGAGCTGGGGGACCGCTGGACGGACGAGCAGGACGTGCTCGCGGTGATGGCCGAGCGCTGCGGCGTGGTGGACGACCCCGGGCACCGCACCGGCCAGGACACCATCGACCCCGAGCTCACGGTCGACGGCCTGGACCGGATGGCGGCGCGGCTGCGCAAGGCGGCGGCGGGGCGGGAGCGGGTGCTGTTCGCGACCGGGCACCCGGGCGCGCTCCTGGATGTCCACAGCCGGACGGCGGCGGCGCTGCGGGCGGCGGGGTGCGAGATCGTACGGATCCCGGGCGGGCTCACCGCCGACGAGGGGTACGTCGTGCAGTTCGCGGACGTGGCCGTCTTCGAGCGGGGCGCGTCGCTGTGGCACACCCATTCGCCGGAGCCGATGCGCGCGATTCTGGACGCGCTGGAGACTCCGCCGGACCTCGTGGTCGCGGATCACGGGTGGGCGGGGTGTGCGGGGCAGCGGGGTGTGGACGCCATGGGGTACGCGGACTGCAACGACCCCGCGCTGTTCCTCGCGGAGGCGGAGGGTTCGCTCCAGGTGACGGTTCCCCTGGACGATCACGTCCTGGACCCGCGCTTCTACGAGCCCATGACGGCGTACCTCCTCGCGGCGGCCGGCCTGAACGCGGCCTGACCCCCCTGGGGGGTTTGCCCACCCGCCCGCCCGTTGCCCGGGGTCGGTTGGTCCCGGGCCCCTGGGGCTCCGCCCCAGACCCCGGGCATCTCGCCCACCCTCCCGCCCGTGCGGCCGGGCTGGAGGGCTCGGGCCCTGGGGCTCCGCCCCAGACCCCCTTCGAGGGGCTGCGCCCCTCGGACCCCCGGTTCGGGGCTCCGCCCCGGACCCCGTATCGCGCCTGAACGGCGCTCGTCCTCAATCTCCCCCAAGGCCTTAAGGGCCAGGGGGGACCCCCATGACGGGCTGAAGATGCCCATGCTGGCCAGCACCGAGCCCCTCGGGGGCGCGGGGAACTGCGCAAGAAGCGACCACGGTCCGCACCCGAGAGGGTGTTGGGGGCGCGGGGAACTGCGCGAGACGCGGGCACGGTCCGCAGACCGAAACGGGGTTGGGGGCGCGGGGAACTGCGCGAGAAGCGACCACGGTCCGCAGCCGAAAGGGTGTTGGGGGCGCGGGGAACTGCGCGAGACGCGGGCACGGTCCGCAGATCGAAACGGGGTTGGGGGCGCGGGGAACTGCGCGAACGGCCCCCGCGGTCCGCGGGTGATAGCGGGGTCGAGGGGCGCGGGGAACTGCGCGGCCAAGCCCCCGGCGGCCCGGGCCCGAAGGTGAGCGCGGCCGCACCGAGTCAGGGTGCCGCTACGCGGACGGGGTCGGGTCCAGGTAGACCCGGCGGATCGCCGGGAAGCGGGTGCGGAGGCGCGCCTCCGCCTCGTCGCAGGCCCGCTCCACCTCCGCCGCCGTCGACACGTCCCGAAAGTCGATCTTCGCGGCGATCAGGATCTCCTCCGGCCCCTGGATCAGCGTGGTCAGATCGAGCACGGCCTCCACGTGCGGCACCCCGAGCAGCACCGCCCGTACCCCGTCCCGCATCTCCGGCGGGAGCGGACGCCCGATCAGCAGGCGCGCGTTGGACCGGCCCAGCTCCCACGCCACGTACACCAGGAGCAGGCCGATCAGGACGGACGCCGTGCCGTCCCAGACGCCGGAGCCCGTGAGGTGGCCGCCGAGCAGGCCGCCGGCCGCGAGCAGCAGGCCGGCCAGCGCCGCCGAGTCCTCCATCACCACCGCCTTGACCGCGGTGTCCGGGGTCAGCCGGAAGTAGCGGCCCACCGGCGCCCCGAGCCGCGCCGCCTCCGCCTTCACCTGGCGGATGCCGGTCCGCAGGGAGTAGCCCTCCAGGACGAAGGCGACCGCGAGGACGAGGTAGGAGACGAGCGGGTCGCCCAGCTCCTCGCCCGCCACCAGCGTGTGGATGCCGTCGTAGACCGAGAACACCGCGCCGCCGACGAACGTGGCGACGGCCGCGAACATCGCCCAGATGTAGCGTTCGGGCCCGTACCCGAGGGGGTGTTCCTCGTCGGCCGGCTTCTCGCTGCGCTTGAGCGAGGTGAGCAGGAGCAGCTCGGTGACCGTGTCGGCGAGCGAGTGTGCGGCCTCCGACAGCATCGCGCTGGACCCGCTGATCACCCCGGCGACCGCCTTCGCCAGCGCGATCCCGAGGTTGGCGGTCGCCGCCACGACGACCGTGACCGTGCTCTCGCCGCCGCCCTCCTCCTGCGTTGCGCTCATACCGGGACGGTATGTCCGATCCCCGGACCCGGCGACGTCAGCGGGGGATGCGGACGACGCCCTCCTGGATGACGGTGATCGCGAGTCGCCCGTCCTGGGTGTAGATCCGCGCCTGCCCGAGCCCGCGCCCGCCGGACGCCGACGGCGACTCCTGGTCGTAGAGCAGCCATTCGTCGGCGCGGAAGGGCCGGTGGAACCACATCGCGTGGTCGAGCGAGGCGCCCACCACGTCGCCGACCGCCCAGCCGCCGCGCCCGTGGGCGAGCAGCACCGAGTCGAGCAGCGTCATGTCGGAGACGTACGTCGCCAGGCACACGTGCAGCAGCGGGTCGTCGGCGAGCTTGCCGTTGGTGCGGAACCACACCTGCGAACGAGGCTCGCGCGGGGTGCCGACGCTGCCCCACGGCGGCGCGTCCACGTACCGCAGATCGACGGCCGCGCGGGCCTCGATCAGCCGGTCCACCACGCCCGGGTCACGGAAGGCGTCCGCGTGGCGCGGCAGCATCTCGGCGGCGGTCGGCAGTGACTCCGGGTCCGGCGCGGGCGGCATGCCGGCCTGGTGCTCCATGCCCTCCTCGTACGTCTGGAACGACGCGGAGAGGTGGAAGATCGGCTGCCCGTGCTGGATGGCGACGACGCGGCGGGTGGTGAAGGAGGCGCCGTCGCGGATGCGGTCGACGGTGTAGACGATCGGCGCGCCCGGGTCGCCGGCCCGCAGGAAGTAGGCGTGCAGCGAGTGCGCCATCCGCTCCGCGGGCACGGTGCGGCCCGCGGCGACCAGCGCCTGCGCGGCCACCTGGCCGCCGAAGACGCGCGGCACGAGCGCCGAGCGGGACCGGCCGCGGAAGATGTCCTCCTCGATCCGCTCCAGGTCGAGCAGATCGAGGAGGCTCTCAAGTGCCTGATGCATGAAGGTAGTTGTATCCGACCGCCGTGACGGTTCCTACAGGCCCATGTTCTTGGCGATGATCGACTTCATGATCTCGCTGGTGCCGCCGTAGATCCGGTTCACCCGGTTGTCGGCGTACAGGCGGGCGATCGGGTACTCGTTCATGAAGCCGTAGCCGCCGTGCAGTTGGAGGCAGCGGTCGATGACGCGGTGGGCGACCTCGGTGCAGAACAGCTTCGCGGACGCGGCCTCGGCCGGCGTCAGCTCGCCCGCGTCGAGCGCTTCGAGGGCGCGGTCGGCGACCGCCTCGGCGGCGTCCACCTCGGCCTGGCAGGCGGCCAGTTCGAACTTGGTGTTCTGGAACGAGGCGACCGTCTTGCCGAAGACCGTACGGTCCTGGACGTACTCCTTGGCGAACCGGACGGCCGCCTTGGCCTGGGCGTACGCGCCGAACGCGATGCCCCAGCGCTCGGAGGCGAGGTTGTGGCCGAGGTAGTAGAAGCCCTTGTTCTCCTCGCCGAGCAGGTCCTCGGCGGGCACCTTGACGTCGACGAACGCGAGCTCGGCGGTGTCGGAGGTCTTCAGGCCGAGCTTGTCGAGCTTGCGGCCGACCGAGTAGCCCTCGGACTTGGTGTCCACCGCGAACAGCGAGATGCCGTGGCGGCGGTCCTCCGCGGAGGGGGCGTCGGTGCGGGCGCAGACGATCACGCGGTCGGCGTGCACACCGCCGGTGATGAAGGTCTTCGCGCCGTTGAGGACGTAGTGCGAGCCGTCCTCGGAGAGCTTGGCGGTGGTCTTCATGCCCGCGAGGTCGGAGCCGGTGCCCGGCTCGGTCATCGCGAGCGCCCACATCTCCTCGCCGGAGACGAACTTCGGCAGGAAGCGCTTCTTCTGCTCGTCGGTGGCGAGCATCTTGATGTACGGCAGGCCGAGCAGCACGTGCACGCCCGAGCCGCCGAACTGGACGCCCGCGCGGGCCGTCTCCTCGTACATCACGGCTTCGAACTTGTACGAGTCGATGCCGGCGCCGCCGAACTCCTCGTCCACGCGGATGCCGAAGATGCCGAGCTCGGCGAGCTTGTAGTAGAACTCGCGCGGCACGATGCCCTGCGCGAACCACTCGTCGTAGGCCGGGACGACCTCGGCCTCGATGAAGGCGCGCAGGGTCTCCCGGAACGCCTCGTGGTCTTCGTCGAATACCGTACGGCGCACGGTCGCCCTCCTCGGCTCACACATTCGTCTAAGCGCTTGCTCAGGTTGAATAACGAAGTTACCCGGCAGTCACCGGCACTGTCCAGAGGTCCAGAGACGCGGAGACCCAGAGCCAGCGTGAGACGCCCCACTCTCCGGCGCCACCGGGCCCCACTCCGCCGTCGTCCGGCGACGGCCCGGGCCCCTGTCCGCCGATCGTCGGCGCCCGCGCGTGCTCGCCGACGAGGTGCTCGCCGGGCTCGGCCGGGGGAGTTCAGCCCTGCTGCTTCAGCGCCAGCCACAGCTCCGTGCGGACGTCCATGTCGTCCAGGCCGGTCCCGAGCAGCGCCGCGCAGCGGCCGATCCGCTGGCGCACGGTGTTGCGGTGCACCCCGAGCGCCACCGCGCTGCGGTCCCAACTCCCGTGCAGCGAGAGCCAGGTGCGCAGGGTGGCGCGCAGCGTTTCGGTGAGCGGGGCGAGCAGTTCGCGGGCGTACGCGGCGGCCTCCCCGGGGTCCACGAGCGACCCGAAACCGGCGGGGCGGTGCCGGGCCAGGGTGACGCGGGTCGCCTCCGCGCGTTCCAGGGCGCGGGCCGCCTGGGTGTCGGCGACGGTCAGTCCGTCGAGCCCGGCCGGGGCGCTGATGCCCAAGGTCCAGCCGGGGTGCGGGGTGACCTCGCGGCCGGCCGGCACGAGGGCGCGTACGCGGTGGCCGTCCGCCTCGACCAGCGGCGTCCCGAGGTCGGGCGCAGGCCCCTGGCCCCGGGCGTGCACGACGCACCACGGCCCCGCGCCGAGCAGCGCCCCGGCCTCTTCCGGGGTGGCGCCCAGCAGCATCCGCACCAGCGCGGCCGAACGGGCCGCCTCGTCGGCGCCGGGCCGCTCGGCGGTGAGCAGGGTGAGCAGCACGGCCGCGACCCCGGCGATGGTGTGGTCGCCGGGGGCGCGGTGGGGGGTGGCGAGCGCGAGCACACGGGGCCCCGCGAGGGCGTAGGCGGTGAGGTGGGTGCCGGCCAGGGTGTCGCTGGCGGTCAGGGCACTTCCCCCACCCCGCCCCTTCCCGGGACCCTCCGGGGGGTGAGGGTCGGGGTGCTGCCCGGTGGGTGTGCTGGGGGCTCCGCCCCCCGGCCCCCGCTCCTCGGACGCCGGAGGCGCTGCATGCTCCGGCTCCTGCGGCGTGTGAGCAGCGGGGGCCGGGGCGGAGCCCCGTGTCCGGCGACCCGCGGTCGGCCCATCATCCGCCGGAGGCTTGCGGGAAGGGGCGGGGTGGGGAAGGTCCGCCGAAGGCGCCACCACCCGCACCAGCCCCCGCACCCCCACCCGCACGGAATCGGACGGTTCCGGCCCCGCCGAGTCCACCACCGACCCCTGCGGGGTCACCAGCGCCGCCCACCCCCCGAGCCGACCTGCCAGCACCCGCAGCACCGCTCGCACCGGCTCGGGCCGGGCCGCGGCCGTGGCCAGCGCCCGCTGGCCCCGGCTCACCCTCCGCAACTCCTCCTCCCGAGCCCGCGCCATCAGCAGCCACACCGCACGGGCCACCCCCGAGAACGTCGTCTGCGGCGGCACCTCCAGAAGGGGGAGGCCGTGGCGGGCGCAGGCCTCCACCAGGGCGGGCGGGACCGCGTCGTACACCGGGGCCACGCCGAAGCCGAGGGCCGCCGCGCCCGCCGCCGCCACCCGGGCCACGTACACCTCGGGGTCGGGGAGCTGCACCCCCGCCGTCATCAGGAGCTCGCCGCCGAGGAGGTACGGGAACGGGTCGGCCATCTCCGAGGTGTGCACCCAGCGGATGGACGCGTCCGAGGGGCCCGCCAGCTGCCGCAGGCCGAGGTCGGCACGGGCCAGCAGCGCGGCGAGCGCGACCGGCGGGGTGGGGGGTGCGGCCGGTGCGGTCGGTCCGGCCGGTCCGGTCGTTCCGGTCGGGCTGGTCGGGTCGGTCGGTCCGGTCGGGCTGGTCGGGTCGGTCGGGTCCGGCATGGTGGACGATCCATCCATCAGCAGCATCAGAAGTGGAGGAAACGTACACTTCAGCGTTGCTTTCCGGCCACCTAGGGTCGTGCCGAACCGAAGGCCGCGGGTACGGGCGGATGTCCCCGCGAACAGCCGACGGGACCTCGATGTCTCCCTGGAACCCCGAGATCCCCCGCACGACACGCCACCGAGTGAGCGCGAAGGAGGGCCCCGCATGGCCGTCGACTACACAGTGATCGTCGTCTATCTCGCCGGGATGCTGGCGATGGGCTGGTGGGGCATGCGCCGCGCCCGGTCGAAGTCCGAATTCCTGGTCGCGGGAAGGCGGTTGGGGCCCGCGATGTACTCCGGGACCATGGCCGCCATCGTGCTCGGCGGCGCGTCCACCATCGGCGGCGTGGGCCTCGGCTACAAGTACGGCCTGTCCGGCGCCTGGATGGTGTTCACCATCGGCCTGGGCCTGCTCGCGCTCTCCGTGTTCTTCTCCGCCCGCATCGCCCGGCTGCGCGTCTACACCGTCTCCGAGATGCTGGACCTGCGCTACGGCGGCCGGGCCGGACTCATCTCCGGCGTCGTGATGTGGGCCTACACGCTGATGCTCGCGGTCACCTCGACCATCGCGTACGCCACCATCTTCGACGTCCTTTTCGACCTGAACCGCACGGTCGCGATCATCCTGGGCGGGGCCGTCGTCGTCGCCTACTCGACGCTCGGCGGCATGTGGTCCATCACGCTCACCGACATGGTGCAGTTCGTCGTCAAGACGATCGGGGTGCTGCTGCTCCTGCTGCCCATCGCCGTGGTCAAGGCCGGCGGCTTCGGCGCGATGAAGGCGAAGCTGCCGACCGGCTACTTCGACCCGCTCGGCATCGGCGGCGAGACGATCTTCACCTACGTCCTGATCTACACCTTCGGCATGCTCATCGGGCAGGACATCTGGCAGCGCGTGTTCACCGCGCGCAGCGACAAGGTCGCCCGGCTCGGCGGCACCGTCGCCGGTACGTACTGTCTGGTGTACGCCGTCGCGGGCGCCGTCATCGGCACCGCCGCCAAGGTGCTCTACCCGAACCTCAGCAGCGCCGACGACGCGTTCGCCACCATCGTGAAGGCAGAACTCCCCGTCGGCGTAAGGGGGTTGGTGCTCGCCGCCGCCCTCGCCGCCGTGATGTCCACCTCCTCCGGCGCGCTCATCGCCTCGGCCACCGTCGCCAACAACGACATCTGGGCGCGGCTGCGGGGCAGGTCCGGGCAGACCGGCACCGACCACGACGAGGTGAAGGGCAACCGGGTCTTCATCCTCGTCATGGGGCTCGTCGTGATCGTCATCGCGACCCGCCTGAGCAGCGTCGTGGAGGGCCTCACCGTCGCCTACGACCTGCTCGTGGGCGGGCTGCTCGTGCCGATCCTCGGCGGGCTGCTGTGGAAGCGCGGCACCGCGTCGGGCGCGCTCGCCTCGGTCGTCGTCGGCGGCCTCGCGGTCGTCGCGCTCATGGTGCGCTACGGCATCCTCGCCAACGAGCCCGTCTACTACGGGCTGCTCGCCTCGCTCCTCGCGTACGTCGTCGTGTCGTACGCGACGAAGCCGACCGACGCCGCGGTGCTCGCCGTCTGGCGCGAACGGCTGGCCGGCCGCGGGGCGGAACCCGGGGGACCGGATCCCGACCAGCCGGCGGCGGCCGAAGCGGCGCCGGCCCCCAGCTAGAGTCACACTGATAAAGCGCATAAATGCTGAAACGAAGGGCAATTCAGATGAGCAGCAACGAAACGCCGCGCGGTCCGATCGATTCGTCCCGCATTCCGCGGTACGCCGGGCCCGCGACCTTCGCCCGGCTGCCCCGCCTGGACGAGGTCGGCACCGCCGATGTCGCCGTGGTCGGTGTGCCCTTCGACAGCGGTGTCTCCTACCGGCCCGGCGCCCGCTTCGGCGGCAACGCCATCCGTGAGGCATCCCGCCTGCTGCGCCCGTACAACCCGGCGCAGGACGCCTCGCCGTTCGCGCTGGCCCAGGTCGCCGACGCCGGTGACATCGCGGCCAACCCGTTCAACATCAACGAGGCGGTCGAGACGATCGAGGGTGCGGCCGACGAGCTGCTCTCCACCGGCGCCCGCCTCATGACGCTCGGCGGCGACCACACCATCGCGCTGCCGCTGCTCCGCTCGGTCGCCAAGAAGCACGGCCCGGTCGCGCTGCTGCACTTCGACGCGCACCTCGACACCTGGGACACCTACTTCGGCGCCGAGTACACCCACGGCACCCCGTTCCGCCGGGCCGTCGAGGAGGGCATCCTCGACACCGAGGCGCTCTCGCACGTCGGCACCCGCGGCCCGCTGTACGGCAAGCAGGACCTGACGGACGACGAGAAGATGGGCTTCGGCATCGTCACCTCCGCCGACGTCTACCGGCGCGGCGCCGACGAGGTCGCCGACCAGCTCCGCCAGCGCATCGGCGACCGCCCTCTCTACATCTCCATCGACATCGACTGCCTGGACCCGGCCCACGCGCCCGGCACCGGCACCCCCGAGGCCGGCGGCATGACCTCGCGCGAGCTCCTGGAGATCCTGCGGGGCCTGTCCTCCTGCAACCTGGTCTCCGCCGACGTCGTCGAGGTCGCCCCGGCCTACGACCACGCCGAGATCACCTCGGTCGCCGCATCGCACACGGCGTACGAGCTCACCACGATCATGTCCCGGCAGATCGCGGCCGCCCGCGCCTGAGCGCGGAACGGACCGGGAAACGATCAACGGCGTCGGCCCGGCGGACGGGAGACCGGCGCCGGGCCGAAGGGCCGAGCTCCCAGGACTCCAAGGAGAGGACGCGATGACCCACGACCACGACCTCGTGCTGCGGCCCACGCCGCGCCAGGTGGAGGCCGCCCTGAACCCCCCGCCCGGGCGCAACGGCGGTGACCTGGTGGTCGAGACCCTCGCGGGGCTCGGCGCCACCACCGTGTTCGGGCTGCCCGGTCAGCACGCGCTCGGCATGTTCGACGCGCTGCGCCGCTCGGACCTGCGCTACGTCGGCCTCCGGGTCGAGAACAACGCGGGCTTCGCCGCCGACGCGTACGGCCGGGTCACCGGCGAGGCGGCCCCGCTGCTGCTCTCGACCGGTCCCGGCGCGCTGACCTCGCTGGCCGCGCTCCAGGAGGCGGCGGCCGCCTCGTCCCCGGTCGTCGCGATCTCAAGTCAGGTCCCCACGGCGGGACTTGGCGGCGGACGGCACGGCTATCTGCACGAGCTGCGCGACCAGAAGGCGTCGTTCCGCGATGTGGTCAAGTCCGTCCACACCGTGCGCGGCCAGTCGCAGATCCCCTCCGCGATCGCGGCGGCCTGGGAGTCGGCGCTGACCGCGCCGCACGGGCCGGTGTGGGTGGAGATCCCGCAGGACGTGCTGCTCGCGGAGACGGCGCTGCCCGTCGTCACGCCCATGGACGCCTTCCCCGAGGATGTCGTCCCGCGCCCCGAACTGACCGCCGTGGCAGCCGAGTTGCTGGCGAACGCGGACCGCCCGGCGATCATCGCGGGCGGCGGTGTCGTACGCGCCGACGCCGCCGGCAAACTGCTCGCGCTCGCCGAGCGCCTCGACGCGCCGGTCGTGACGACCTTCGGCGGCAAGGGCGCCTTCCCCTGGGAGCACCCGCTCTCGCTCCAGTCCTGGCTGGAGGACCGGCACACCACCGACTTCCTGGAGGACGCGGACGTCCTGCTCGTCGTCGGCTCCGGGCTCGGCGAGCTGTCGTCGAACTACCACACGTTCAAGCCGCGCGGCCGGATCGTCCAGATCGAGGCCGACCTCGGCAAGCTGGAGTCCAACCACCCGGCGCTCGGCATCCACGCGGACGCCCGGATCGCGCTCCAGGCCCTGCTCGAAACGGTCGCGGAGCGTCACGACGAGACGGCCGCCGAGCGGGTACGCACTGTCCTCGACAAGGTCAGGGCCCGTATCGACGCCCAGGACCTCGGCGAGGAGCGGCGCATCCTGGCCGCCGTGCGCGAGGCACTGCCCGCCGGGGCGCCCAGCTTCTGGGACATGACGATCCTCGCCTACTGGGCCTGGTCGGCGTGGCCCGGCGCGATGCACTCGGCCCAGGGCGCGGGCGGCCTCGGCTACGGCTTCCCGGCGGCGCTCGGCGCGGCCGCCGCCGACCCCGGGCGCCCGGTCCTCGCGGTGTCCGGCGACGGCGGCGCGATGTACTCGATCGCCGAGCTCGCCACGGCCAGGCAGTACGACCTGCCCGTGACCTGGCTGATCGTCGACGACGGCGGCTACGGCATCCTGCGCGAGTACATGACGGACACGTTCGGCGAGGCCACGGCCACCGAGCTGGCCCGGCCCGACTTCGTCGCCCTGGCCGAGTCCTTCGGCGTCCCGGCCGCCCGCACCACCCCGGACACCCTGACCGCCGACCTCTCCAAGGCGCTGGCGACCCCCGGGCCCTCCGTGGTCGTGCTGCCCGCCCTCCTGAGGATGTTCGCGCCGACCCATCTCTGACGCCGGCCTCCGAGCCGGGTCCGCCCCTGGGGCGGGCCCGGCCGGCTGTCGGACAGGTCCTGGTCCCTTCGTCCCGTATTTGTTGCGGCGGGATGAAATCCGCAGGCCCCCGTGTTGGGGCTTGCGGCAGGACAGGTACCAACGGGAGGAATGCCGTGACGGAGGGTGCGCAACAAGGGTGGGCGCGCAGGCTGACCGGGTATGCCTGGCGGTACCGGCGCAATGTGCTGCTCGCGCTGGGCTCCTCGCTCGGCGGCATGGCCGTCATGGCGCTCGTCCCGCTGATCACCAAGGTGGTCATCGACGACGTCATCGGCGCCCACACCCGCTCCCTGGCCGTCTGGACCGGCCTGCTCATAGCCTCCGCCGTCGTCGTGTACGGGCTCACCTACATCCGGCGGTACTACGGAGGGCGGCTCGCCCTCGACGTCCAGCACGACCTGCGGACCGAGATGTACCGCACGATCACCCGGCTCGACGGGCGGCGCCAGGACGAGCTGTCCACCGGACAGGTCGTCGGCCGGGCCACCAGCGACCTCCAGCTGATCCAGGGCCTGCTCTTCATGCTGCCCATGACCATCGGCAACGTCCTGCTCTTCGTGATCTCCATCGTGATCATGGCGTGGCTCTCGCCGCTGCTCACCCTCGTCGCCCTCGCCGTCGCTCCCGCCCTGTGGTTCATCGCCAAGCGCAGCCGCACCCGCCTCTTCCCCGCCACCTGGTACGCCCAGGGCCAGGCCGCCGCCGTCGCCGGGGTCGTCGACGGGGCCGTGTCCGGGGTCCGGGTCGTCAAGGGCTTCGGCCAGGAGGACCAGGAGACCGGAAAGCTCCGCGAGGTCGGCCGCAAGCTGTTCGCGGGCCGTCTGCGCACCGTCAAGCTGAACGCCCGCTACACCCCCGCCCTCCAGGCCGTTCCCGCTCTCGGCCAGGTGGCCATGCTGGCCCTCGGCGGCTGGCTCGCCACCCGGGGCCAGATCACGCTCGGCACGTTCGTGGCGTTCTCGACCTACCTCGCCCAGCTCGTCGGGCCGGTCCGCATGCTCGCCATGGTGCTCACCGTGGGCCAGCAGGCGCGGGCCGGCGTCGAGCGCGTCCTGGAGCTGATCGACACCGAGCCGTCCATGCGGGACGGCACCAAGGAGCTGTCGCCGGACGCCCCCGCGACCGTCGAGTTCGACGACGTGAGCTTCGGCTACGACGACGAGCGGCCGGTCCTGAAGGGCTTCTCGCTCGACATCCGGCCCGGCGAGACCGTCGCGGTCGTCGGCTCCTCGGGCTCCGGCAAGTCCACCGTCTCGCTGCTGCTGCCCCGCTTCTACGACGTCGAGCACGGCGCCGTCCTCATCGGCGGCCACGACGTGCGCGAGCTGACGCTCTCCTCGCTGCGCGCCGCCATCGGCCTGGTCCCCGAGGACTCCTTCCTCTTCTCCGACACCGTCGGCGCCAACATCGCGTACGGGAAGCCGGACGCCACCCGGGAGGAGATCGAGAAGGCCGCGCGCGCCGCCCAGGCGGACCGTTTCATCGCCGAGCTGCCCAAGGGCTACGACACCACCGTCGGCGAGCACGGCCTGACCCTCTCCGGCGGCCAGCGCCAGCGCGTCGCGCTGGCCCGGGCCATCCTCACCGACCCCCGCCTGCTCGTCCTGGACGACGCGACCTCCGCCGTCGACGCCCGCGTCGAGCACGAGATCCACGAGGCCCTCAAGTCGGTCATGGCCGGCCGCACCACCCTGCTCATCGCGCACCGCCGCTCCACCCTCGCCCTCGCCGACCGGATCGCCGTCCTCGACGGCGGACGGCTCGCCGCGATCGGCACCCACGACGAGCTCCAGCGCGACAGCGCCCTCTACCGCCGCCTGCTCACCGACCCCGACGAACTCGGCGCGGTCTCCCCGGGCCACACCCCGCCCGCCCCGTACGCGGAAGCCCCGTACACCGAGGACGACGAGCACTCCGTACGGGACGAACTGGACGCGGAGTTCGACGTCGAGCGCGGCATCACCCCGCCGCTGTGGGTCCGCGAGGACAAGGCCGAGTCGGCCGCCCCCGGCGGCATGCCCGCCACCCCGGAACTGCTCGCCCAGGTCGAGGCGTTGCCGCCCGCCACCGACGTCCCCGCCATAGACGAGGCCAGGGCGGTCCGGGCCGAGGAGTCCTACGGCCTGCGCAGGCTGCTCCACGGCTTCGGCCTCCCGCTGCTCGTCTCGCTCCTCCTCGTCGCGGTCGACGCCGGGGGATCGCTCGTCCTGCCGGTCCTGATCCGGCACGGCATCGACCAGGGCGTCACGAAGCTGGCGCTCGGCGCGGTGTGGGCGGCGGCCGGGCTCGCCCTGCTCACCGTCGCCGTCCAGTGGCTCGCCCAGACCGGCGAGACGCGGATGACCGGACGCACCGGCGAACGCGTCCTGTACGCGCTGCGCCTGAAGATCTTCGCCCAGCTCCAGCGGCTCGGACTCGACTACTACGAGCGGGAGTTGACCGGCCGGATCATGACCCGGATGACGACGGACGTGGACGCGCTGTCCACGTTCCTCCAGACCGGTCTTGTCACCGCTTTCGTCTCCGTCGTCACGTTCTTCGGCATCATGGTGGCGCTGCTCGTCATCGACATCCAGCTCGCGCTCGTCGTCTTCGCGACGCTTCCGCTGCTCGTCGTCGGCACGTACGTCTTCCGCAAGAAGAGCGTCCAGGCCTACGAACTGGCCCGCGAGCGGGTCAGCGTCGTCAACGCCGACCTCCAGGAGTCGGTGTCTGGCCTGCGCATCGTGCAGGCGTTCCGGCGCGAACGCGACGGCTCGGCGCGGTTCGCCGAGCGCAGCGACCACTACCGCCGGGCGCGGGTGCGCGGGCAGTGGCTGATCTCGGTGTACTTCCCGTTCGTGCAGCTCCTGTCGTCGGTGGCGGCCGCCGCCGTGCTGATCGTGGGCGCGCACCGGGTCGACGCCGGTACCCTCACCACCGGCGCGCTCGTCGCCTACCTCCTGTACATCGACCTGTTCTTCGCTCCCGTGCAGCAGCTCTCGCAGGTCTTCGACGGCTACCAGCAGGCGTCGGTCTCCCTCAAGCGCATCCAGGAACTCCTCCAGGAAAAGACCTCCACGGCCGAAGCGGCCGAGCCGCTCGACGTGTTGTCCCTGCGCGGCGAGATCGCCTTCGAGAACGTCGACTTCGCGTACGGGCCCGCCGACGAGGCCGACGAGGCCGAGGAGGCGCTCAGCGGGGTCGACATACGCATACCGGCCGGGCAGACCGTGGCCTTCGTCGGCGAGACCGGCGCGGGCAAGTCCACCCTCGTCAAGCTGGTGGCACGCTTCTACGATCCGACGGGCGGGCGGGTCACCGCCGACGGCACGGACCTGCGGGACCTGGACATCACCGCCTACCGGCACCGGCTCGGCGTGGTCCCGCAGGAGGCGTACCTCTTCGAGGGCACGGTCCGCGACGCCATCGCCTACGGACGCCCCGACGCGAGCGACGCCGAGGTGGAGGCGGCGGCCCGCGCGGTCGGCGCGCACGACATGATCGCCACGCTCGACGGCGGCTACCTGCACGAGGTCGCCGAGCGCGGCCGCAACCTCTCCGCCGGGCAGCGTCAGCTGATCGCGCTGGCCCGCGCCGAGCTGGTGGACCCGGACATCCTGCTCCTCGACGAGGCGACGGCCGCGCTCGACCTCGCGACGGAGGCCCAGGTCAACCAGGCGACCGAGCGGCTCACCGGGCGCCGCACCACGCTGGTCGTCGCCCACCGTCTGACCACGGCGGCCCGGGCGGACCGGGTGATCGTGATGGACGGGGGCCGGGTCGCCGAAGACGGCACGCACGATCAGCTCCTCGCCCTGGACGGCAAGTACGCCCGTCTGTGGCGCACGTTCATCGGCGAGGCCGAGCCCGAGGACGAGCCGATCGCGGCCCGCTGACCCCCTCCCGGGGCTGCGCCCCGGGCCCCAGGGGGTTTGCCCACCCGCCCGCCCGTTGCTCGGGGTTGGTTGGCTCTGGCTCCCTGGGGCTGCGCCCCAGACCCCGGGCGGGGGCTCTGCCCCCTGCACCCCCGTTCGCGCCTAAAGGGCGCTCGTCCTCAATCGCCGGACGGGCTGTAGGTGTCCCAGCACCGAGTCTTTCAGGGGCGCGAGGAACTGCGCGACCAGCCACACGCGGTGCGAGGCCGACGACGGGTTCTTGGGGGCGCGGGGAACTGCGCGACCAGCCACCCACGGCCCGCGGACGAAAACGGGGTTAGGGGCGCGGGGAACTGCGCGAACGGCCACGCACGGTCTGCGGGCGAGAGCGGGTGGAGGGGCGCGGGGAACTGCGCGAACGGCCACGCACGGCGTGCAGTCGAGAGCGGGTGGAGGGGCGCGGGGAACTGCGCGAACGGCCACGCACGGCGTGCAGTCGGCGAGCGGCGCCGGACGCGCACCCCCGCCCTGAGAACCGTCGGACGACTTACCGCGTCCCTCCCCACGTACGCGCACGTGACGGAAGGGTGCAAGCGTGTTCGGTGGGGTGAGGGCGAGCGGCTCGGGGCGCACAGGACAGACCGGGCGCCCAGGGCGCATAGGGCCCGCACTGGCCGTGCTCGCGGCGGCGGGCGGCCTGGTCGTGTTCGGCCCGGCCGGCGGCAGCGCGGACGCGGCGGCGGCCTGCGCGGGGCGGCCGGTGAAGTCGGTGGGGTTCGGCGCGGGGGAGCTGCGCCTCTACAAGGGCAACGGGTACGCGTGCGCGGTGACCGCCGCGAAGAAGCCCGGGGCGCGGCGCCAGATGTCGGTGACGATCCAGGCCCGGGGCAGCGCCCCCGCCGGCGACTCCGGCGCCTATACGCGCCTCGCGGGCCCCGTCACCGTGCACGCGGGCAGCCGCTGCGTCCGCGCCACCGGCGCGATCGCGGGCGGCGGTTCGGCCCAGACGGGCTGGGTGTGCTGAGCACCCGCTGAAGGTCACCCCGTGGGGAACAACTGGGTCTGGCGGGGCCGGTGTTGGCACCGCTAGGTTCGCGAGGCCACGTTCCGAGCCCACAGGGGCCCCACAGGGGAGTGTGAATGCGCAAGGCGTTCAGATGGCTGTTGTCGCTGGTCGTGCTGATAGGCACGCTGACCGCGACGGGAGCCACGGCAGGGGCGGCCACCGCCGCCGAGCCGGACATCAAGGACCGCATCCTGGCGATACCCGGGATACGTCTCATAGAGGAGAAGCCGTACACCGGCTACCGCTACTTCGTCCTCTCCATCACCCAGCCGGTCGACCACCGCAACCCGTACAGCCGGGCCACCTTCCAGCAGCGGTTCACCCTGCTGCACAAGGACACCGACCGCCCGACGGTGATGTACACCGGCGGCTACGACGTCTCGACGACCCCCAGCCGCAGCGAGCCGACGCAGATCGTCGACGGCAACCAGGTCTCCGTCGAGTACCGCTACTTCCCGCAGTCCCGGCCGCAGCCCACCGACTGGTCCAAGGACGACATCTGGCAGGCGGCGAGCGACCAGCACGCCATCTTCCGGGCGTTGAAGCCGGTCTACCCGAAGAACTGGCTGACCACGGGCGGCTCCAAGGGCGGCATGACGGCCACGTACTACAAGCGCTTCTACCCGCGTGACATGGACGGCGTCGTCGCGTACGTCGCCCCCAACGACGTGGTGAACAACGAGGATTCGGCCTACGACCGGTTCTTCAGGACCGTCGGCACCAAGGAGTGCCGCGACAAGCTGGAGGGCGTACAGCGCGAGGCGCTCGTGCGGCGGACGTCCCTGGAGAAGAAGTACCAGGAGTACGCGACCGCGAACGGCTACACCTTCACGACGGTCGGCTCGCTCGACAAGGCCTACGAGGCGGTCGTGCTGGACTACGTCTGGGGCTTCTGGCAGTACCACCTGCTCGCCGAGTGCTCCACGATCCCGGCGGACCCGGCGCACGCCACCGACCAGGCGATCTGGGACTCCATCGACACGATCTCGGGCTACTCCTTCTACACGGACCAGGGCCTGGCCCCCTACACGGCGTACTACTACCAGGCCGGTACGCAGCTGGGCTCGCCCACCATCAAGCAGCCGTGGCTCGGCAAGCTGAGCCGCTACGGCTACCAGCCGCCGCGCAACTTCGTACCCCGGGACATCCCGATGCGGTTCCAGCCGTGGGCGATGGCGGACGTCGACGGCTGGGTCAAGCACCATGCGGACCACATGCTGTACGTCTACGGCCAGAACGACCCGTGGGGTGCCGAGCGGTTCTCGCTCGGGGCGGGGGCACGCGACTCCTACGTCTACACGGTCCCGGGCGGCAACCACGGCTCCAAGGTGGGCGCGCTGCCGGCCGCGCAGAAGTCCGCGGCGACCTCCGCGATCCTCCGCTGGGCGGGTCTGAACCCGTCCCCCGCGAAGCCGCAGGCGTCCTTCGACGCGAAGCTGGACGCAACCCCGCTGAACCGGGCGGCAACCCTGCGCCCCTAACCGGGTATGCCTGCGCCGGCTGGCTGGCCGGCATCGAGGCATTCAGGGGCGCGGGGCTGTGACGTTGCGCGGCTCCGCCGCGGTGGGCGTGACCGGGGAGTACCGGGTCACTTACAGGGGCGCGGGGAACTGCGCGAACGGCCCCTACGGTTCGCAGCCGGACCACAGGGGTCCGGGGGCGCAGCCCCGGCGCACCCACCCCCGCGCGGGCTAAGCGTGCCGCGCACACCCCACCGGCGCCTGGGGGCCGGCCAGTTGGACGTACAGCGTGGTGCCCGGCGGGCACAGCCCCCGCCGGGCAACCGCCGACGCCACCCGGTGCTGGGGCGCCCGCACCCCCGACCCGTCGCACGGAGTCTCCCGCACCTGGTCCGGCGCCGTCGCGTACACGCAGTCCCCCACCACCGTGAACGGCCCGCCCCCACCCCCGGGGTCACCGGGATGCGGCGCCTCAAGGTTGCGCATACAGGCGTAGCCCCGGGCAGCCGGCGCCCCCTCGGACACGTACAGGGCGAAGTCCGTGGTGAGCGGGCAGTCGACGGCGGCCCCCGCCGCGACGGCCCCGGCCCGGCGGACCAGCACCCTCGCCGCCGCCCGCTCACTCGTGCAGGACACCTCCAAGAAGGCCGGCGAGCTCGCCGCGCCCTCGCGGGCGGCGCAGCCCCCGGTGTCGAGGAACGTCGGCGTGGGGCGCGGCGCCGACACCGGCGAGAGCGTGCCCTCCGCCCCGGACGCACCACCCCGGCACCCCACCGCCACAAGCGCCACCAGGCACACCGACCCAGCCCAACGGAATGTACGCATGCTTCCCCCCGGATACGACTCAAGCCTGTCCCGCCGGAGCGGGCGCACGCCAGGCGTGCAGGGGGCTTTGGGTCACTTGGGGGTGGTGCGCCGGGTCTGCGTCGTACGCCTAGTACGTCAGGCCGTGACCGATCGGGTAGAGGTCGCGCGTAGGGTCGTCGGGCCGGGGCACGGCTACCGGAAGGCGCCCGCGCGGGCGGACTCGGCCCGCCAACACCCTTGCCGCTGCCCGGAGTTCGACATCGGTCCAGCAGTACGTGGCGAGTGAGGCCGCGTACCCGCTCAGGTGGGCGATGTCGTACGGGTTGCGGAGGGCGAGGTGGACCACCGGTACCCGGCTCGCGCCGAGCGCGGCCACCAGCTTGCTCTGCGCGCCGCCCGCCCCCGCGTTGTACGTGCCCACGAGCACCGCGTCCTGACCGTCGGAAGCCGCCCGCACGGCCGCGTCGATCTGGGCCTGCGACGGCAGCGTGCCCGTGCTCAACACCGTTGTGCGGAAGCCGAGTTCGGTGAGCGCGCGGGCCAGCACCCGGGTGGGTGGGCCGGTCGTGCCGGAGGGGGAGTCGGGGTCGGCGCCCACGATCAGGAGCCGGCGGTGGCTGTGCCGGGAGAGCGGGAGCAGCCCGCGCGGGTTGGCGAGCAGGGTCGTGGTGCGCTCGGCGATCCTGTCGGCGGCGGCCAGATGGGCCCGGGTGCCGACCGTACGGTCCACGCCCCGGGCCGTGACGTAGGGCCGGGCGAACAGCCCCCGCCGCTCCTTGAGCCGCAGGATGCGCAGCAGCGACTCGTCCAGGCGGCCCTCGCTCAACTCCCCGCTCGCCACCGCCGCACGCACTCCGTTGAACGCCACGTCCAGCCTGGGCGGATCGAGGAGTTGATCGACGCCCGCTTTCAGCGCGAGTACGGGCACCCGGTCGTCCCCGTACTTGTCGCGGACGCCCTTCATGCCGAGGGAGTCCGTGATGACGACCCCGCCGAAGCCGAGCTGCTCGCGCAGGATGCCGGTCAGGATCGGGCGGGAGAGGGTCGCCGGGTCGTTGCTCGGGTCGAGCGCGGGGAACTGGATGTGCGCCGTCATGATCGCGTCGATCCCGGCGGCGATCGCGGCCCGGAACGGCGGCGCGTCCAGCCGGTCCCACTGCTCCCGGGTGTGGGTGATCACCGGGATGCCGGTGTGGCTGTCGACGCTCGTGTCGCCGTGCCCGGGGAAGTGCTTGGCGGTGGCCGCGACCGAGGAGTCCTGGTAGCCGCGCACCTCGGCGGCGACCATACGGGCCACGGCGGCGGGAGCCGCGCCGAAGGACCGTACGCCGATCACCGGGTTGGCCGGGTTGATGTTCACGTCCGCGTCGGGGGAGTAGTCCTGCCGGATGCCGATCGCCGCCAGCTCGGCGCCCGAGATGCGGCCGAGCGCGCGGGCGTCGTCCGTCGAACCGCCCGCGCCCATCGCCATCGCGCCCGGAAAGAGCGTGGCCGGAGCGCCGACCCGGCACACCGCCCCGTGCTCCTGGTCGGTGGCGATGAGCAGCGGCACCGGTACGCGCTGGGCGAGGCCGGCCGCCTGGATGCCGTTCGAGAGGTCCGCGATCTGGTGCGGGTCGCGGGTGTTGTGCGCCCAGGTGAAGTAGATGATGCCGCCCACGTGGTACTTCGCGATCAGCTCGGCGGCGTCGCGCACGCCGAGCTCGCGCAGGTTGGCGTCGACGTCCGCCTGGTCGGGGGCGGTCGCGGAGTGCCCGTAGACCCGCATGACGAAGAGCTGCCCGATCTTTTCCTCGACCGTCATGCGGGCGATGAGCGCGCGGAGGCGGCGATCGGTGCCGATGGCGTCGGACGCGTCCGACGTGTCCGACGCGTCCGACCTGTCCGACGCGCGGGCGGGGGACTGGGGGCCGAGGGCGGTCATGGCGGCCACGGCGGCGGCGGTGGTCAGGAGGCTGCGTCTTGAGGTGCGGTGCTGCTGGTGCACGTGCGTCGCTCCTTCCGGCGGTGGTACCCGGGGGGCCGGGCAATTGGAAGAAACTTCCAAAGTGAACCGTTATCCGGAAAGTTATTGTCAGTCAAGGCTATGCGCGCGAGGTGCCCTACGGCGTGGCTGGGCGTGGCTCGGGGTGGGCGGGGCCGACCGAGGAGTGCGGGGCGGGCCGGGCAGTGCGGCGGGGGCGATGCGGCACACCCCCGTGGCGCGCATTGCCCAGCCCGGCCCGACACCACGGGCCACCGGGACGGACTACCAGGCCGCACCCGCGATCTGCCGGGTGGTCGCGTTGAGCCGGTTGAAGAGGTTGGTCACGCCGATCATGAGGACCAGCGAGGCCAGCCCCTTCTCGTCGTAGTGCCGGGCGGCCTCGTCCCAGACCTCGTCGGACACCGCGTCCGGCCGGTCGGCGAGCCGGGTCGAGGCCTCGGTCAGCGCGAGGGCCGCGCGCTCGGCGTCCGTGAAGTACGGCGCCTCGCGCCAGGCCACGACCGTGGCCAGCTTCTCCTCGCTCACCCCGCCCTTGCGGGCCTGCTTGACCCCCTGGTCGATGCACGGGGCGCAGCCGTTGATCTGGCTGGCCCGCAGGTGCACCAGCTCCAGCGTGGACTCGTCCACCCCGCCCTCCTTCGCGGCCTTGAGCACGCCGAGGATGGCGGGCAGGGCGCTGGGGATGACCTGGACGGGGTTCGTCATACGTGCCTGCATGGCGGTGGCTCCTGTGTGTAGTGGAGGGCGTTTCCGTTCGCCTTCACTGCACTGACCGAGTGGAGCCTCGAAATGTGACAGCCCCGCCGAAATTCTTTCCGCCAGTGCCGGGCGGGGCATGACGTACGGCTCCCACGTCCGCCCGCCGTCCCGCGACATCCGCAGCGCGAGCGCCGGCCCCGCTACCAGCGCCCCCCATGCCGGAGGGCCTTCTCCCTCAGCCATGCGCGTACCTGTCCCTCCTCCTGGGTGGAGGCGGTGCGCAGGTCCCGCGCGGCGATCGTCGCGACGAAGTACACGAACCGGACGCGCCGCCAGTCACCGTCCGTGCCGATCACCTTGCCGGGCCCGTACACGTCCGTCCCGGTGTGGGCGACGTACGCCCCCACGTCGTGGGCTCCCATCGCACTGCCTCTCACTGTGTGTGCTGTTCCGCTCACAGCGTGGGGTCACGTTCCGTACGCTGAACAGTGCACAGAGGGTGACAACAGGGCCTGCACGGAAGGGAGTTGATGGCATGGCGATCGAGGACAACCCCGAGTCCCGCACGAAGTACGGAGAGGAACTGAGGGCCAAGCGCGAGGCGGCCGGATTCACGCAGGAGGAGCTCAGCCAACGTGCGGTGATGTCGCGCACGCACATCGCCCACATCGAGGCGGGGAGGCGCCGCCCCGACCCCGCCGATGCGCGGCGGCTCGACTCGGTGCTGGGGACTGGGGGGTTCTTCGAGCGGTTCCTGCCGACGCTGGACGGGCGGAAGGTGGCTGAACACTTCGCGGAGGCGCTGGAGTTCGAGGGGCAGGCGACTGTGATTCACGACTACGCGGCGAAACTGGTGCCAGGAATCCTCCAGACGGAGGCCTACGCGCGTGAAGTGCTTGGCTCCGGGGCCCGACCGAAGAGCGACGAAGAGCGTGACAGGCTGCTGAGCACGCGCCTGGCTCGCGCCGGCATCCTCGAAGACTTCCATTCGCCCGTGGTGTGGTCCCTGCTGGACGAGGCGGTCCTGCGGCGCCCAATCGGCGGGCCCGCAGTGATGTGTCATCAGCTACGACACATTGCGGCTTTGGGTGAACGGCGTCGAGTCCGGCTGCACGTCCTCCCTTTCGAGGTGGGCGCCCACTCGCTGCTGGAAGGCATCGTTTCGCTCATGTGGTTCGAGGATCTCCCTCCCATCGCGTATGTGGAAGGCCTGCGGACGGGCAGGGTCTGGGAGCTTCCGTCCGTAGTGCGCGAGTGCCAGGTGGCCTATGAGCACGCACTGGGAGACGCGCTGTCGCATAGGAAGTCCCTGGCGCTGATCAAGTCCATAGCGGAGGATTACGAGCATGAAGCGCAGTGAGCACAGCATCCTTGATGCCTCCGTCCTTCCCGCTTGGCGGAAGTCCAGCTACAGCGGCGGAACGAGCGGCGAGTGCCTCGAAGTCAGCGACGCCTGGCGGAAGTCCACGTACAGCGGTGAAAGTGGCGGGGACTGCCTGGAGTTCAGCGACTCCTGCTCCGCGTGCGTCCCCGTGCGGGACAGCAAGAACCCGACCGGGCCGGCCGTGGTGTTCGGGCCGACGGCCTGGGCGGAGTTCGTCGGCGCGGTCAAGGGCGGGGCGCTCAGCCGCTGAGCCGGGCCCAGGCGTCGTGGAGGGCGTGGATCGTCGCCGTGATCGCGGGGCGGCGGGCCGCTCCCGTGCGCCACAGGGCGTAGAGGCGGCGGGTCGGGACCGGCTCCAAGGGCAGGGTCACCACGCCCTCGGGGAGCGGGCCCCGGCCCAGGCGCGGTATCAGGGCGATGCCCAAACCGGCTGCCACCAGGGCGAGTTGGGTGTGGTACTCGGCGGCCTGGTGGCGCAGATACGGCTCGTGGCCGTCGGCGCGCAGGGTGCGGACGAGCCAGTCGTGGCAGACCGAGCCGGGCGGCTGGCAGATCCACGGTTCGCGGGCGAGGTCGGAGCGGTGGATCACGGCGCGGGACGCGAGCGGATGGTCCGCCGGGACCAGTACGTCGCAGTGGTCGTCGCCGATGGCCGCGTACTCGACGCCCTCGGGGGCGGGCAGTGGGGCGATGTCCCAGTCGTGGGCGACGGCCAGGTCGATGATGCCCTTGGCCACGAGGTCGACGGAGACGTGCGGATCGACTTCGGACAACCGCGTTTCCAGGGTGGGGTGTTCACGGGCCAGGGCGGCGAGGGCCTGCGGAAGGAGTCCGCGCGCGGCCGTGGCGAACGCGCCGACGGTGAGGACGCCGGTGGGCAGACCGCGCCGCTCTTCGAGCGCCGTCTCCGTACGCTCGACGATGTCCATCAACTCCCGTGCTGCGGAGGCAAGATGGAGGGCCGCGTCAGTGAGGGCGATGCCCCGGCCGCGGCGTTCGAGGAGTGTCGTACGGGTCTCGCGTTCCAGCTTGGTGATCTGCTGGGAGATCGCGGACGGGGTGTACCCGAGCGCGGCGGCAGCGGCGGCGACCGAGCCGTGCACGTGGACGGCGTGCAGTGCGCGCAGCCGGGCCAGGTCGAGCACGGGTCCTCCCGGGTGTCGTGACGGTGACGATTAAGCAGTGCTACCGGCCATCATCAATGAATTCGCGCTGGTGCTGAATGGTCGAGGACCGTGATCCTCGACGCATGCGTCCCGTACACATCGCCCTCGCCGTGCTCGTCGCCGCCGTGTGGGGGGTCAACTTCGTCGTCATCGACGTGGGCCTCGGCCACTTCCCGCCGCTGCTGTTCTCCGCCCTGCGCTTCCTGGTCGCGGCGCTGCCCGCCGTGTTCTTCGTCGGGCGGCCCCGGGTCGCGTGGAAGTGGATCGTGGCAGTGGGCCTGGTGCTCGGGGTCGCGAAGTTCGGGCTGCTGTTCATCGGGATGAGCCAGGGGATGCCGGCCGGTCTGTCGTCCCTCGTCCTTCAGGTGCAAGCGGTCTTCACGGCGGCCGTGGCGATGGCCGTGCTGGGTGAACGGCTGGGCGGTGTAAGGCTGTTGGGGATGGCGGTCGCGCTCGCCGGGATCGCGGTGGCGGGGGTGGACGAGGGCTCGGGCGGCCCGCTGCTCGGCTTCGCGCTGACGGTGGGAGCGGCGGCGTGCTGGGGCGTGTCGAACGTCCTGACCCGCCGGGCCGCCCCGCCCGACGCGCTGAACTTCATGGTGTGGGTGTCCGTCGTTCCCGTGCTCCCGCTGCTCGCCCTCTCGCTCCTCTTCGAGGGACCGGCCCGGGACGCCGAGGCGCTGGCCGGGTTCGACTGGAGCGGGGTGGGGGCGCTGGTGTACGTGGCGTGGATCAGCACGGTGTTCGGCTTCGGGGCGTGGGGGATGCTGCTGCGCCGCTACCCGGCGTCGTCGGTGGCTCCGTTCAGCCTGCTCGTCCCGGTGTTCGGGATGTCCTCGGCGGCGGTACTCCTCGGGGAGCCGGTGACGCCGCTGCGGTGGTGCGCGGCGGCGCTGCTCGTGGGCGGGGTGGCACTCACGTCGCTGGTGCGGCCGGGTGGGCCGCCGGGTGCTGCCGGGCTGCCGCGAGCAGTTCCGGGAGGCCGCGGCGCCGTCCCCTCGTCCGGTCCGGCCTCGTCCCCGACCCCGGCCGGTCCGGACTCGTCCGGCGGATCACGGGCCGGGGTGGCGCCGGGCCGAGGCGAGAACTGGTCAGTGCCTCCATCGTGTTGACCGCCCACGGCAGGTGGTGCTGGAGTCGGCACGTGGACAGCATCCCCGCCAACCGGCGGCTCTGGAACCAGATCAGCAGCGCCTACCAGCAGGAGCACGACCCGCAAATCGGCGCCGCACCCCGACTGTGGGGCATGTACTCCATCCCCGACGCGCGCCTGCACGCCCTGGGCGACGTCGCCGGCCGGCGCGTCCTCGAACTCGGCTGCGGCGCCGGCCAGTGGTCCAGAGTGCTCGCCGACGAGGGCGCCGCCGTGGTCGGGATCGACCTGTCCGAAGCCCAACTCGGCGCAGCGGCGGCCGCGATGGGGTCCACTCGCTACCCGCTCGTGCAAGGCGCCGCCGAGCAGCTCCCCTTCGCCGCCGACAGCTTCGACCTGGTGTTCTGCGACTTCGGTGGGCTCAGCTGGGCGCCCCCGCACCTGGCCGTCCCGCAGGCCGCACGCGTCTTGCGCCGTGGCGGGCGCCTGGTGTTCAACGTCGCCAGCCCATGGTTCGAAGCCTGCTACGACGAATCCGCCGGCCGCGTCACCACGACGCTCCAGCGCGACTACTTCGGGCTCGACACCATCGCCGAGGGCGACGGCGCGACCAGCTATCAGCTCACCTACGGCGACTGGGTCAAGGTCCTGCGCGGCGCGGGTCTCGTCATCGACGACCTCATCGAGCCGCGGCCCGAGCCGGGAACACCCAACGGCTACAACGAGACCGACCCACCCGACTGGGCACGTCACTGGCCGGCGGAACTGCTCTGGGTGACCCACAAACCGTAAAGCCGGATCCGCCGTGCCGCGCCGCGACGCTCAGGTTCCGTCCAGCGCCGTGAGGTACGCCCGGCCCGCCGCGAGCAGCCCCGGCAAGGGGGCGGCGTCCGGGTACCAGCGCTTCTCGTACTCCCAGCACAGCCAGGCGTCCGGCGGCAGCAGGGCGAGGCAGTCGGTGAGGGGGAGTGCGCCGGCGCCGAGGGGGAGGGGGGTGGTGTCCTCGGCGGACGCGATGTCCTTCACCTGCGTGTAGCCGAGGTGGGGGGCGAGGCGCGCGTAGGACTCGGCGGGGGTCTCGCCGCCGAGCCAGGTGTGCATGACGTCCCAGAGTGCGCCGATGCCCCCTCTGTCCACGCGGTCCAGGAGAGCGGCCGCGGCTGCACCGGTGCGGTGGGAGTCGTGGGTCTCCAGGAGGATGCGTACGTTGCTGTCCGCCGCCAACCGGGCCGCCCCGGCGAGTTGTTGTACGGCCCTGTCGTCGGCCTCGGGGGTGCCGTCGCCGCCGGGGAACACGCGGACGTAGCTCGCGCCCAGGTCGTGGGCGAGCTCTACGAGCTCGGGCAGTTCATGGGGGGCGAGGGGGGTGGTGACCTTCGCGTAGCCGGCGACGGTCAGGATCTCGATGCCGTGCGCCTCGAACTCCCTTCTGACGGCGGCCCGTTCGTGTACGCCGATGCCGGGGTGTACGGGCTCCTCGGGGTGGGCCCGCAGTTCGACACCCTGGTAGCCGGAGGCGGCGGTCAGGCGGGCCACGTCGGGCATGGGCATGCCGGGGAGCCCGAGGGTGGAGAGGGCGAGCTTGTGTGTCATGGTGCGGGTCCTTTCCATGGGGGGATCCTTTCCCCACCCCGCCCCTTCCCGAGACCCTCCGGGGGGATGGTTCGGCTGCTGGTCGAGTGCTGGGGCTCCGCCCCGGACCCGGTTCGCGCCTTGAGGGGCGCTCGTCCTCCATCTCCCCCAAGGCCCTGAGGGCCAGGGGGACCCCCATGACGGGCTGAAGGTGCCCCGGTGCCGGTACCGCCAAGGGGCGCGGGGAACTGCGCGGGCAACCACGCACGGTGCGAGGCCGAAAGCGGGGTTAGGGGGCGCCGGGAGCAGGCCGAAGACGCCAACGCCGACCGGCGCCGGTACCGCCAAGGGGCGCGGGGAACCGCGCGGACGGCCCTGCACGGTCCGCAGTCGAAGCAGGGGGCCTGGGGGGCGCAGCCCCCGGAAGGCCCGCCCACCCCACTTCACCCCCGGAGGGTTTCGGGAAGGGGTGGGGAGGGGGCGACAACCGGGGTCCGGGGCGGAGCCCCAGGGGGCCGAAGCATCCGACCCCCCTTGCGCAGGGGGTCCGGGGCGGAGCCCCGGCGGGCCGGGCCGGCCGGGCCGGGGCTAGCCCAGGACCTCCGCGAAGCGGGACGCCGTGTCGGCCAGGAGGGCAACCCCGTCCCCCGCCCACAGGACGTCGTTGAACAGCTCCACCTCGACCGGCCCGGAATACCCCGCGAGATCCACGAGCGAGGCCCACCACGCCAGGTCGATGGACCCCGTCCCCAGCTGGCCGCGCCCGTTCAGGACGCCGGCGGGCAACGGCGTGACCCAGTCCGCCAGTTGGAAGGAGTGGATGCGTCCGGCCGCCCCGGCCCGTACCACCGCGCCCGGCGCCCCGTCGTCCCACCACACGTGGTACGTGTCGACCACCACCCCCACCTGCGCGGGAGGAAAGGCCGACGCCAGGTCGAGCGCCTGGTTCAGCGTGGACACCACGCAGCGGTCCGCGGCGAACATCGGATGCAGCGGTTCGATCGCGAGCCGTACGCCCCGCGCGGCGGCGTACGGCCCGAGCGAGGCCAGTGCCTCGGCCACCCGTTCCCGTGCGCCCGCGAGATCCTTGGAGCCGGCCGGAAGCCCGCCCGAGACCAGGACCAGGGTGTCCGTGCCCAGGGTGGCCGCCTCGTCGATCGCGGCGCGGTTGTCGGCGAGGGCGGCGGCACGCTCGGCCGGTTCGATCGCGGTGAGGAAGCCGCCACGGCACAGCGTGGTGACGTCGAGCCCCGCGTCCCGCACCAGTTTCGCCGACGCTTCGAGCCCGTACTCCGCCACCGGCTCCCGCCACAGGCCCACCCCGTGCACCCCGAGCCGTACGCACGCGTCCACCAGCTCCGGCAGGCCGAGCTGCTTCACCGTCATCTGGTTGATGCTGAAGCGGGACGGCGGGGGAGGGATCGTCATTGGGGGACTCCGGAGACGCTCAGGAGGGACTTCACGCGGTCGGCCGCCAGCGCGGGATCGGGGAACAGGCCCAGCTCGTCGGCCAGTTCGTACGCCCGCGCGAGGTGCGGCAGCGACCGCGCCGACTGGAGGCCGCCGACCATCGTGAAGTGCGACTGGTGGCCCGCCAGCCAGGCCAGGAACACAACACCCGTCTTGTAGAAGCGGGTTGGGGGCCGGAACAGATGGCGGGACAGTTCGACCGTCGGGTCGAGGAGGCCGCGGAAGGCGGCCGTATCGCCCTGGTCGAGTACGCGTACCGCTTCCGCTGCCAGCGGCCCCAGCGGATCGAAGATGCCCAACAGGGCGTGGCTGAAGCCCTGTTCGTCACCCGCGATCAGTTCGGGATAGTGGAAGTCGTCGCCCGTGTAGCACCGTACGCCGTCCGGGAGGCGACGCCTCAGCTCCACCTCGCGGCGGGCGTCGAGGAGGGAGACCTTGATGCCGTCGACCTTGTCGGGGTGCGCGGCGACGACCTCAAGGAAGGTCTCCGTCGCGGCGTCCAGGTCGGACGAGCCCCAGTAGCCGTCGAGCGCCGGGTCGAACATCGGGCCCAGCCAGTGCAGGATCACGGGTTCCGCGGTCTGGCGGAGGAGGTCGGTGTAGACCGTCACATAGTCCTCGGGCGAGCGGGCCGCCGCGGCGAGGGCGCGCGAGGCCATCAGGATCGGCCGGGCCCCGGCGCCCTCGACCACGGCCAGCTGTTCCTCGTACGCGGACCACACCTGCGGCAGCGTGGCGGACGGGCCGAGCTGGTCCGTGCCGACCCCGCACGCGATGAGGCCCCCAACCGCCCTGGCTTCGGCGGCACTTCGACGGATCAGCTCGGCCGCCGTCGGCCAGTCGAGACCCATGCCGCGCTGGGCGGTGTCCATCGCCTCGGCGACCCCGAGTCCGTGCGCCCACAAGTGGCGGCGGAAGGCGAGCGTCGCGTCCCAGTCGACGGCCGCGGGGGAGTCGGGGGAGACGTCCGCGTACGGGTCCGCCACCACGTGTGCCGCCGAGAAGACCGTACGGGAGACGGGGCGCGGGCCGGGCGGGAGGGCGAGCGGTGTCGTGCGCGGTTCGTACGGCCTCGTCGTGCCGTCCGGGGACGGGAGTCGCAGCGTCACAGCGCGATCTCCGGTACGTCGAGGCGGCGGCCCTCCGCGCTGGAGCGCAGGCCGAGCTCGGCGAGCTGGACTCCGCGCGCCCCGGCGAGCAGGTCCCAGTGGTACGGCTCGTCGAGCGCGACGTGCCGCAGGAACAGCTCCCACTGTGCCTTGAACCCGTTGTCGAAGGTGTCGTTGTCCGGCACTTCCTGCCACTGCTCACGGAACCGCTCGGTGGCCGGGAGATCCGGGTTCCACACCGGCTTCGGGGTCGAACTGCGATGCTGCACCCGGCAGTTGCGCAGGCCTGCCACCGCCGATCCCTCCGTTCCGTCCACCTGGAACTCGACGAGCTCGTCGCGGTTGACGCGGACCGCCCAGGAGGAGTTGATCTGCGCGACCACGCCGCCCTCCAGCTGGAAGATCCCGTACGCCGCGTCGTCGGCGCTCGCCGCGTACGGCTCGCCCCGCTCGTCCCAGCGCCGCGGGATGTGGGTGGCGGTGTGCGCGGTCACCGAGGTGACCCGGCCGAACAGCTCGTGCAGGACGTACTCCCAGTGCGGGAACATGTCCACGACGATGCCGCCGCCGTCCTCGCGGCGGTAGTTCCACGACGGGCGCTGCGCGGACTGCCAGTCGCCCTCGAAGACCCAGTAGCCGAACTCGCCCCGCACGGACAGGATCCGGCCGAAGAAGCCGCCGTCGATCAGGCGCTTCAGCTTCAGCAGTCCCGGCAGGAAGAGCTTGTCCTGGACGACGCCGTGCTTGATCCCGGCGTCGCGGGCGAGCCGGGCCAGGTCCAGCGCGCCCGACAGGCCGGTGGCGGTCGGCTTCTCGGTGTAGATGTGCTTGCCCGCCGCTATGGCCTTGCCGAGCGCCTCCTCGCGGGCGGACGTCACCTGGGCGTCGAAGTAGACGTCGATGCCCGGGTCGGCGAGGACCGCGTCCAGATCGGTCGACCACTCGGTCAGGCCGTGCTGGTCGGCCATCGCCTTCAGCGCGTGCTCGCGCCGGCCGACCAGGACCGGCTCGGGCCACAGCGTGCTGCCGTCGCCGAGGTCGAGTCCGCCCTGCTCGCGGAGGGCGAGGAGGGAACGTACGAGGTGCTGGCGGTAACCCATGCGTCCGGTGACGCCGTTCATGGCGATCCGCATGGTCCTGCGTTCCGTCATGTGATCCCTCCGGGGGCGAGCTGGTGCGGGGAGTGCCCGGTGGTGCGCGGGCGGACATGGCTGTGCGGAAGGCGCCCGGAACCTGGGAGAATGCTGATAGCAAGCGCTTTCTACTGGGCAGGACGCTAGCCTGCGCACAGCGCCTCGGACAAGAGGCCGAAAGCTTGAACGGCGCGCGCGACGGCCGAACGACACGATCGCGGCCCGACCGGTGCGGAGGCAGAGATGACAGCGACCCTGGCGGATGTGGCGGCCCGGGCCCAGGTGTCCCCGGCCACCGTCTCCCGCGTTCTCAACGGCAACTACCCGGTGGCGGCGGCCACTCGGGAGCGTGTGCTGCGCGCGGTCGACGAGCTGGACTACGTCCTGAACGGGCCCGCGAGTTCGCTCGCGGCGGCCACGTCGGACCTGATCGGCATCCTCGTCAACGACATCGCCGACCCCTTCTTCGGCATCATGGCCGGGGCGGCCCAGGCGGCGATCGGCGAGGGCCGGGGGGCGCGCGAGAAGCTCTCCGTCATCTGCAACACCGGGGGCTCCCCGGAACGCGAACTCACCTATCTGACGCTGCTCCAGCGGCAGCGCGCGGCCGCCGTCATCGTGACGGGCGGGGCGCTGGAGGACCCCGCGCACCAGGCGGCCGTCGGGGCGAAGCTCGCGCGGCTCGCGGACGCGGGCACCCGCATCGTGCTGTGCGGGCGGCCGCCGCTGCCCGGCGACAGCGTCACCGCGACGCTGGCCTTCGACAACCGGGGCGGCGGCAGGCGCCTGACCGAGCACCTCATCGGCCTCGGCCACCGCAGGATCGGTTACGTCGCCGGGCCCACGGAACGCACCACGACCCGGCACCGCCTGGAGGGCCACCGGGCCGCCCTGGAGGCGGCGGGCCTCACGAGCGCGCTCGACGCGCGGGTCGTGCACGGGTCCTACGACCGCCGCTCCGGTTACGACGCGGTCCTCGAACTCCTGCGGCGGGAGCCGGAGTTGACGGCGGTGGTGGCCGCCAACGACACGGTGGCGCTGGGGGCGTGCGCGGCGCTGCGGGACCGGGGGCTATCCGTCCCCGGGGACGTCTCGGTGGCGGGGTTCGTGGATCTGCCGTTCAGTGCGGACGCGGTGCCGGCGCTGACGACGGTGCGGTTGCCGCTGTACGAGGCGGGGGCTCGGGCGGGCCGGCTCGCCCTCGGCCTCGAACCGGCTCCGCCCGGGGGGATCGCCACGGTGCACGGGGAGTTGATGGTGCGGGCGTCCACGGCGGGGCCGCGAGCCGTCTGACCGCCCGTCACAGCCAACCCCCTGGGGCTGCGCCCCGGGTCCTGGGGGTCAACCCCTTGGGGCCCGCGCCCGGTCCTGGGGGTCAACCCCGTGGGGCCCGCGCCCTGGGGGTCAACCCCCTGGGGCCCCGGGTCTGCCGCTGGGTGTCCCTTCCGGGCCGGTGGTTCGCCCCTCCCCACCCCTTCCCGCAACCCTCCGGGGGTGGGTCGGCTTCCAGGGGCTGTACCTCCAACCCCCTTTTCGGCTGCGGACCGTGGTCGCTTTTCGCGCAGTTCCCCGCGCCCCCAACCCCCTTTTCGGCCGCGGACCGTGGGGGCTGGTCGCGCAGTTCCCCGCGCCCCCAACCCCCTTTTCGGCTGCGGATCACGGTCGCTGTTCGCGCAGTTCCCCGCGCCCCTGGAAACCCGCGGTCGGCCTCGCGCCGTGGGCGCTTCTCGCGCAGTTCCCCGCGCCCCTGGCGGTACGGGTGCTGGGGCACCTACAGCCTGTCCGGCGTTTGAGGACGAGCGCCGTTCAGGCGCGAACGGGGGTGCAGGGGGCGGAGCCCCCGCCCGGGGTCTGGGGCGCAGCCCCAGGGGTCAGCTCATCCAACCCGCCGCACGGGCGGGCGGGTGGGCAAACCCCCGGGGTCTGGGGCGCAGCCCAAGGGGTCAGGATCGCGGCCCGGGGGCCAGGGCCGCGCAGCCCCGCAGGGAGGCCAGCCGGTCCGTGACGGACTTGGCCGCCGCCCCGGACTGGGGCATCGGGACACCCCGGCCGTCCACCACCGCCGGGCTGAAGCCCTGCTTCACGACCTTGCCATGGGCGATCGTCAGCGTCGCGATCCCGCTGTCGTCGGAGCGGGGGTACGGCGACGACCCGTACCAAAGCAGGTTCCCCAGGCCGTAGTTGACGTACGACCTGCCGAGCATCCCCGACCCCAGCATCACGTGCGCATGCGTACCGACCACCACCGTCGCCCCCGCCGCCGACAACTGCGCGGCGAGGGACTTCTGCTCGGGGCCGGGGCAGGACTGCCCCTCCGTGCCCCAGTGCAGATAGACCACGACGACGTCCGCCTCCGCCTTCGCCCGCCTCACCGCCGCGATCAGCTTCGTCCGGTCGAGGGCGGACGCTATGCCCGGCTTCTTCGGCCCCGCGCGGAACTTGTCGTTGGTCAGGTCCATCACCTGGCTCGCCGCGACGACGGCGAGCCGCACCCCGCGGATGTTCTTGACGTACGGCTGATACGCCTCGGCCTCGTTCGCGCCGATGCCGAGCACCGGTATGGGTGCATGGTGCACGGCGGCGAGGGTGTCGGCCAGGCCCGCGGGCCCGTAGTCGACGGCGTGGTTGTTGGCCATCGACACCGCGTCCACGCCCGACGTCTGAAGGGCCGTCAGCGCACTGGGCGGAGTGCGGAAGTGGTACAGCTTCGGCTCCGCCGCGCCGCGCGTCGTGAGGGCGGTCTCCAGGTTGACCATCGCGAAGTCGGCGGCCGCGACGGTCTTGGACATCGGGCCCAGGGCCGGGTCCGCCGGGGTCGCGTTCAGGCGGGGCGCGGTCCGCCCGGTGAAGTGGACGTCCCCGCCGAACGCGAGAGTGATCGTGCCCGGCGGAAGGTCCGGCGTGGGCCGGGCCGTCACGGCGACCGCCGTCTCGGGGCTCGCCGGGGCGGACCGCACGGCCGCGGGGGCGGCGGCGGACGGCGACCCCGAGCACGCCGTGGATGCCAGCAGGACGCCGAAGGCCAGCACGGATGCCTTCGCGGCGGTGGTGTGGCGCGAGTGAGCCCTGAGGCGGGCGGGGGCGGGCATGCGCGTCAGGGTATTCGCGCGGGTGTGCGAGACGGGGTGCGGGGTGCCCGTTCCCGGTGACGGGCCCGATCGGGCGTACGCAGGAGCATGTGCGACCGGGATGGGGGAAGTGATGCCACGACGGGGCACGATCACGAACGGAGGCGGTCATGGCAGGTTTTCTCGACCGGGCCAAGGAGCAGGCGCAGAGCGCGCTCAACCAGGGCAAGCAGAAGGTCGACGAGGTCCAGCAGCAGCGGGCCGGCAACGACCTGCTGAAGCGGCTCGGCGCGGCGTACTACGCCGAGCGGCACACGGGTGGCACACCGGCCGACACACAGCTGGCCCTCGCGGCCGTGGAGGCGCACATCGCCGCGCACGGCGACGCGTTCCTGCGCGGAACGGGCTGAGAAGCCCTACCGGTCCTCGCCGGTGCGCCGCGCCACTCAGGCCACGGCGTACCGGCCAGGAACCGTCGCGGGTGGCGGCTTCCCGCCGACGCCCGCGCTACTTCCTGTTCGTCCCGCCCAGGATCTGGCCCAGGATGTCCCCGAGGCCGCCCGCGTTCGCCCCGGCGGCCGGGCCCGCCGCGCCCGGGCCGGCACCCGGCCCGGCACCGGGGGCCGCGCCCGAAGCCGAGGGCCTCGATGCCGCCCGCTTCGTCAGTACGGCCAGCGCCACCGGGAGCAGGACTTCCAGTGCCTTCGCCACCGTGGCCGGCGGCAGGCCCGTCTTCTTGGCCACCGCGTTCGCCACCGGACGGGCCACCTTCGCCAGGACGCCGGCCGCGAGACCACCGCTCAGCATGCCGCCGAGGCCGCCGCCCAGCGTGGCCACGCCCTGCAAGGGGGTCTCCTCCGGCGGGGCTTCCGCGACCGCCTGGCGGACCTCCTCCCGGGTGTCCGGGGGCAGTCCGCCCGACAGCGCGGACATCGTCGTACCGACCACGTCCTGCGCGCCCGCCGCGTCCGTGCCGAGCAGCCCGGCGATCTGCTGGAGTCCGTCGTCGCCCAGCTCATCCATGACGTCCTGGTGGAAGGACTGCTGCGAGGGGGCGCCATCAGGAGTGGGGGAGGGATTGTCGCTCATGCCGCAAACGCTACGTTCGCCCCGCTTCGTCGGCACGTTGAGCGGGGCGGTGAGCGTACGCGGGGCTTCCGGAAAAATTACCGCCCGCAGTCGTACAACCCTTCCGGGGTGACGGCGGTCTTAAGGGCGTCGGTGCTTCAGGGGAGGGATCCGGGGGGATTTCGGGAAGCGCTGACGGGGAGGGAAATCGAGGGGCCCGGTCGACGGACCGGGCCCCCTTGAATTGGCCCCCGGCTCGAACCGTTTCCCGTGACCGCCCCTCTCGCCCTCCGACTCCCTTGCGCCGCAACCGTGTTGTCCGGGCTGTCAGTGCGGGACGGTAGCGTCGGGGCATGTCCAGTCTCACGGGTGCGGCGGTGGTGGAGGGGGTCCTTGAGCGGATCACGTACGCCAATGAGGAGAGCGGCTACACCGTCGCGCGGGTCGACACCGGCCGGGGCAGCAACGATCTGCTCACCGTGGTCGGCTCGCTGCTCGGCGCGCAGCCGGGGGAGTCGCTGCGGATGGAGGGGCGTTGGGGCTCCCACCCCCAGTACGGCAAGCAGTTCACCGTCGAGAACTACACGACGGTCCTGCCCGCCACCATCCAGGGCATCCGGCGCTACCTCGGCTCCGGCCTGATCAAGGGCATCGGCCCGGTCTTCGCCGATCGCATCACCCAGCACTTCGGCGCCGACACCCTCGACATCATCGAGCAGGAGCCGGGGCGACTGATCGAGGTCCCGGGGCTGGGCCCCAAGCGGACCAAGAAGATCGCCGCCGCCTGGGAGGAGCAGAAGGCCATCAAGGAGGTCATGGTCTTCCTCCAGGGGGTCGGGGTCTCCACCTCCATCGCCGTGCGCATCTACAAGAAGTACGAGGACGCCTCGATCTCGGTCGTGAAGAACCAGCCCTACCGGCTGGCCGCCGACGTCTGGGGCATCGGGTTCCTCACCGCCGACAAGATCGCCCAGGCCGTCGGCATCCCGCACGACAGCCCGGAGCGCGTGAAGGCGGGCCTGCAGTACGCGCTGTCCCAGTCCACCGACCAGGGGCACTGCTTCCTGCCCGAGGAGCGCCTGATCGCGGACGCGGTGAAGCTGCTCCAGGTCGACACCGGGCTCGTCATCGAGTGTCTGGCCGAGCTCATCGCCGAGGAGGGGGCCGTGCGCGAGAAGGTGCCGGGGCCCGACGGGGGCGAGCCCGTCGCCGCCGTCTACCTCGTGCCGTTCCACCGCGCCGAGCTCTCGCTCGCCGCCCAGGTCGGCCGCCTGCTGCGGACCGGCGAGGACCGGATGCCGTCCTTCGCCGGGGTCGACTGGGACAAGGCGCTCGGCTGGCTGGCCACCCGCACCGGCGCGGAGCTCGCCCCCGAGCAGCAGGAGGCCGTGAAGCTGGCCCTGACCAGCAAGGTCGCCGTGCTCACCGGCGGCCCGGGCTGCGGCAAGTCCTTCACCGTCCGCTCGGTGGTGGAGCTGGCCCGCGCCAAGAGGGCCAAGGTCGTGCTCGCCGCGCCGACCGGGCGGGCCGCCAAACGACTGGCCGAGCTGACCGGCGCCGAGGCCTCCACCGTGCACCGCCTGCTCGAACTGAAGCCGGGAGGGGACGCGGCGTACGACAAGGACCGGCCGCTGGACGCGGACCTGGTCGTGGTCGACGAGGCCTCCATGCTCGATCTGCTCCTCGCCAACAAGCTGGTCAAGGCGGTGGCCCCCGGTGCCCACCTGCTGATGGTGGGCGATGTCGACCAGCTGCCCTCGGTCGGCGCCGGCGAGGTGCTGCGCGATCTGCTCGCCGAGGGCGGCCCCGTCCCCAGCGTGCGGCTGACGCGGATCTTCCGGCAGGCCCAGCAGTCCGGCGTCGTGACCAACGCCCACCGCATCAACTCCGGTTCCCAGCCGCTCACTTCGGGCCTGGACGACTTCTTCCTCTTCGTCGAGGACGAGACGGAGGACGCCGGGCGCCTCACCGTCGACGTGGCGGCCCGTCGCATCCCGGCGAAGTTCGGGCTCGACCCGCGCCGCGACATCCAGGTCCTCGCCCCCATGCACCGGGGCCCGGCCGGCGCCGGCGCCCTCAACGGCCTGCTCCAGCAGGCGATCACGCCGGCCCGGCCCGACCTGCCGGAGAAAAGGTTCGGTGGAAGGGTGTTCCGCGTCGGCGACAAGGTCACCCAGATTCGCAACAATTACGAGAAGGGCAAGAACGGCGTCTTCAACGGCACCGTCGGGGTGGTCACCGCGCTCAACCTCGACGACCAGCGCCTGACGGTCCTGACGGACGAGGACGAGGAGGTGCCGTACGAGTTCGACGAACTGGACGAGCTGTCCCACGCCTACGCCGTGACGATCCACCGCTCCCAGGGCAGCGAATACCCGGCCGTCGTCATCCCGGTCACCACCAGCGCCTGGATGATGCTCCAGCGCAATCTGCTCTACACGGCGGTGACCCGGGCCAAGAAGCTCGTCGTCCTGGTGGGGTCCCGCAAGGCGATCGGCCAGGCGGTCCGTACCGTTTCCGCAGGCAGGCGCTTTACCGCACTCGCTCACCGGCTGGCAGGGGGCACTTTGGTGTGAAACCTCACCCCGGACTTTCCTAACCGGGGCGAACGGGGCAGGATGAGCAGGTTGACGGCACTGAGTGCCGTGAATAAGCCCAATGGGCGACCCCGAGTGCACTCTGCTGAGCCAAATGGGGGATGGTAGAGACAGTCAGGGCACCTCGAAGAAGAGGCACTACGTCGGTGAGGGATGACGTGAGCGAGAACGCGAACAACGCTGTAGTACTGCGGTTCGGCGATGGCGAGTACACCTACCCGGTGATCGACAGCACCGTCGGCGACAAGGGCTTCGACATCGGGAAGCTCCGAGCCCAGACCGGACTGGTCACCCTCGACAGCGGATACGGCAATACCGCCGCCTATAAATCCGCCATTACCTACCTGGACGGCGAGCAGGGCATCCTGCGCTACCGCGGGTACCCGATCGAGCAGCTGGCGGAGCGCTCGACCTTCGTCGAGGTCGCGTACCTGCTGATCAACGGCGAGCTTCCGACCGTGGACGAGCTCGCCAGCTTCAAGACCGAGATCACCGGGCACACGCTGCTCCACGAGGACGTGAAGCGGTTCTTCGACGGCTTCCCGCGGGACGCCCACCCGATGGCGATGCTGTCGTCCGTGGTTTCCGCGCTGTCCACGTTCTACCAGGACAGCCACAACCCGTTCGACGAGAAGCAGCGCCACCTGTCCACGATCCGGCTGCTCGCCAAGCTGCCCACGATCGCGGCGTACGCGTACAAGAAGTCGATCGGCCACCCGTTCGTCTACCCGCGCAACGACCTCGGCTACGTCGAGAACTTCCTGCGGATGACGTTCTCCGTGCCGGCCCAGGAGTACGAGCTGGACCCGGTCGTCGTCTCGGCGCTGGACAAGCTGCTCATCCTGCACGCGGACCACGAGCAGAACTGTTCGACCTCCACCGTGCGCCTGGTCGGCTCCTCGCAGGCGAACATGTTCGCCTCGATCTCCGCCGGCATCAGCGCCCTGTGGGGCCCCCTGCACGGTGGCGCCAACCAGTCGGTCCTGGAGATGCTGGAAGGCATCCAGGCCAACGGCGGCGACGTGGACTCCTTCATCCGCAAGGTGAAGAACAAGGAGGACGGCGTCCGCCTGATGGGCTTCGGCCACCGGGTGTACAAGTCGTTCGACCCGCGCGCGAAGATCATCAAGGCCGCCGCGCACGATGTCCTCTCGGCCCTCGGCAAGTCCGACGAGCTGCTCGACATCGCGCTGAAGCTGGAAGAGCACGCGCTGAGCGACGACTACTTCGTCTCGCGCAACCTGTACCCGAACGTGGACTTCTACACGGGTCTGATCTACCGCGCCATGGGCTTCCCGACCGAGATGTTCACGGTCCTGTTCGCCCTCGGCCGCCTGCCGGGCTGGATCGCCCAGTGGCACGAGATGATCAAGGAGCCCGGCTCCCGCATCGGCCGCCCGCGGCAGATCTACACGGGCGAGGTCCTGCGCGACTTCGTGCCGGTCGAGGGTCGCTGACCCGAGGTCTTCGGAAAGCGTCCGTAAGTCGGAAAGCGCCCCGCTGCCAATCCCCCCACGGGTTGGCAGTCGGGGCGCTTCCCTGTTTCCCGGTGCGGATTCCCCCCACGGGATCCGGCCGGGGGTCTAGGCGGTCTGCCGGGGTACGTACCTGTCGGGTGGGCCGCTCAAAGCTCCCGACGTACGTGCCCCGGCCAACGCGTTGCCTGGAACGTCCCCCAAGACATTCCATGGACGTCCCCCAAGACATCCGCGGCATCGCACACTTAGACTCCCGACCCCTCCCGATGGTTACCTCAAAACCTCTGTGATCTAGATCTCTTTGTGGAGGTCAGGTGAAGGAACGCAACCGTAGGCTGTTGGTTACCACGAACACGGATGAGAACGCCATAGCCGCGCCCGCGATCATCGGATTCAGCAGGCCCGCGGCGGCCAGCGGCACCGCGGCCATGTTGTAGCCGAATGCCCAGAAAAGGTTGCCTTTGATGGTGGCCAGGGTGCGCCGGGACAAACGGATCGCATCCGCGGCAACCCGCAGGTCACCGCGTACGAGCGTGAGATCGGCCGCCTCGATCGCGGCATCGGTGCCGGTCCCCATGGCAAGACCCAGATCGGCGATGGCGAGGGCGGCCGCGTCGTTGACGCCGTCGCCGACCATCGCGACCGTACGGCCCTGTCCCCGAAGGCGCTCGACGACCGCGGCCTTGTCCTCGGGCAGAACCTCCGCGTACACGTCGTCGGCCGCGATGCCGACCTCCGCGGCGACGCGGAGGGCGGCATCGCGGTGGTCGCCGGTGAGCAGTACGGGGGTCAGCCCGAGCGCGCGCAGCCGGACGACGGCCTCGGCGCTGGTCTCCTTCACGGTGTCCGACACGGCGAGGACGCCCCGGGCCACCCCGTCCCAGGCGACGGTGACGGCCGTACGTCCCCGGGCCTCGGCGGCGCTCCGGGCCTCGGCGAGCCCGGGCGGCAGCTCCAGGTCGCGGTCCCGGCCCACGTACACCCGGTAGCCCTCGACGACCCCCGCCACGCCCCGGCCCGGCAGCGCGCGGAAGTCCTCGGCGTCGGGCAGGGCGCCGGCCCGGTCCTCGGCGCCGGACGCGATCGCGCGGGCGACGGGGTGCTCCGAGGCGTGTTCCAAGGCCCCGGCCAGGCGCAGGAGTTGCTTCTCCTCGATGTCGTCGGCGGTGTGGACCTCGGCCAGGCTCATGCGGCCCGTGGTGACCGTGCCCGTCTTGTCCAGGACGACGGTGTCGACGCGGCGGGTCGATTCGAGTACCTCCGGGCCCTTGATCAGGATGCCGAGCTGGGCGCCGCGTCCGGTGCCGACCATCAGGGCCGTCGGAGTGGCCAGGCCGAGCGCGCACGGGCAGGCGATGATCAGTACGGCGACGGCCGCGGTGAAGGCGGCGGTGACGTCGCCGGTGGCGAGCAGCCAGCCGGCCAGGGTGGCCGCCGCGATCAGGAACACGACGGGCACGAAGACGCCCGCGATGCGGTCCGCGAGGCGCTGCGCCTGGGCCTTGCCGTTCTGGGCGTCCTCCACCAGGCGCCCCATGCGGGCGAGTTGGGTGTCCGCGCCGATCCGGGTCGCCTCGACGATCAGGCGACCGCCGGCGTTCACCGTGGCGCCGGTGACGGGGTCGCCCACGCCCACGTCCACCGGTACGGACTCTCCGGTGAGCATCGAGGCGTCGACGGCGGAGGTGCCCTGGACGACGGTGCCGTCCGTGGCGATCGTCTCGCCGGGGCGTACGACGAAATGGTCTCCGGTACGCAACTGGCCCACCGGGACGCGCAGTTCGGCCCCGTCGCGCAGTACGGCGACGTCCTTGGCGCCCAGTTCCATCAGGGCGCGCAGGGCGGCCCCGGACTTCCGCTTGGCGCTGGCCTCCAGGTAACGGCCGAGCAGGATGAACGTGACGACTCCGGCGGCCACTTCGAGGTAGATGGTCCCCGCGCCGTCCCCGCGCCCGGTGCCGAAGTCGAACCCGTGCCGCATGCCGGGCAGGCCGGCGGTGCCGAAGAACAGCGCCCACAGCGACCAGCCGAACGCGGCGAGGGTGCCGGTGGAGACGAGGGTGTCCATCGTGGCGGCGCCGTGCCGCAGATTCGTCCACGCGGCGCGGTGGAAGGGGAGGCCGCCCCAGATGACGGCGGGGGCGGCGAGGGTGAGGGAGAGCCACTGCCAGTTGTCGAACTGGAGCGGGGGGATCATCGCCAGCGCGACGACGGGCGCGGAGAGGAGGGCCGTGATCCTCAGCCGCGTCCTCAGGGTGGCGGGCCCCCCTGCCTCCCCCTGCGGGGTCCTCCCTGCCTCTGCCCGCGGGGTGGGGCGGCTGTGCGGGGTGCGCTGCTCCTGCGGGGTGCTGTTCGGCGTCGGCGTCTGCGTCTGCGGGGCGGTGGCTGCCGGGGCTCCGCCCCGGACCCCGTTCGCGCCTGAAGGGCGCTCGTCCTCAAACGCCGGGCGGGCTGATGCGGCTTGCGCGGCGGTCGTGGGGCTTCGGTCCGGGGTGCGGTCCTCGGACGCCGGGCGGGCTGGGGTGGGCTGCTGCTCGGCTGGGCGGGGCTCGGCCGTGTAGCCCGTTTTCACCACCGTGGCGATCACGTCGTCGACCCCCACCCCCTCGCCGAAGGCAACCCGCGCCCTCTCCGTCGCGTAGTTGACCGTCGCCGTCACCCCCGGCATCCGGTTCAGCTTCTTCTCGATGCGGGACGCGCACGCCGCGCAGGTCATCCCGCCGATGGTGAGTTCGACGCGCCGGGCGGGGTCGGGGGTTTGCACGGGGGGCTCCAGAAAGCGGGCCGGGCCGCACGGCGCCGGCGGGTAGCCGGGCGGGTGCGGCCCGAGGGGCGAGCGAGGGGACGCGCTCCGGTCAGGCGAGGCCGACCAGTTCGTAGCCCGCCTCGTCGACGGCCGCGCGGACCGCCTCCTCGTCGAGCGGGGCGGCCGAGATCACGGTGACCTCACCGGTGGCGGCGACGGCCTTGACCGAGCCGACGCCCTCGATCTCGGAGATCTCGCCGGACACCGCGCCCTCGCAGTGCCCGCAGCTCATGCCGGAGACCTTGTAGACGGTGGTGACGGCGCCCACCTGGACGTCGGCGGCCCCGCCGTCGTGGCAGCCACCGGCGGGCGAGCAGCAGGAACCGGTCGCGGCGACGGTGGTCTCGGTCTCGGCGGTCATGGCGTTCTCCTCTTCACGGGCGTACGGATCCATGGTGCATGAGGGGGCCAAGGGGAGGCCGGGCCACCCTCACGAGCCCCAGGTTATACCCCTAGGGGGTATAACGCGACCACCGTGGTCGCGGCCGGGGGCGTTTCGTGGTGATAACGACGCGATCGCCGCCCCCGGTGCGCCCCCTCTCAATCGCGGCGGCCCCGGTTGCCCGGGCGGCGGGCGACCCAGGCGCGGATCGTGTCCGCGAACCAGTAGGGCTTGCCGTTCTCCACGAGGTCCGGGGCCGGAAGGAGTCCGTGTTTGCGATAGGAGCGCACGGTGTCGGGCTGCACCCGGATGTGCGCGGCGATTTCCTTGTAGGACCAGAGCCTTCGGTCGGTCATGTAAGGCACCTCCCTGCGTGCGTCGCAGCGGCGGCCGGACGGTCGTCGGGGGAGCTGCGGCGCCAACGCTTGGCGATCACTCAGCCTGTGCCCGTTGAACGACAGAGAGTGAGGTCTGGGGGGCTCCTGTCGACCGCCTGTGACGCAAGACCCGCGTAATCGAGACATGCGTGACGGGAGGGAGATCCTTGTGACGTGCGTGACGAAAAGGGCGGTTGGTGCAAACGGGTGAACGCCCCCTCCGCCCGGCGGGGCCGAGGGGGCGTCCAGGAGTGCGTCACGCTCCGCAGGAGCGCAGGAAGGCCCGGGTGCGCTCGGCGATGGGCAGCGGCTTGTCGGGGTCGCACGGGTACATGTCCTGCTCGACGATCGCGAAGAGGTCGACGTCCAGATCCTGGGCCGCGGCCAGTACCGGTTCGAGCGCCGGCACGCCGCGCGGCGGCTCGCACATCACGCCCCGGGCGACGGCGGGCCCGAACGGGGTCCCCTCGGCGCGGACTTGGGCCAGCACCTCCGGGTCCACCTGCTTGAGGTGGAGGTAACCGATCCGCTCCCCGTACGTCTCGATCAGCTTGACGCTGTCGCCACCGCAGTACGCGTAGTGCCCGGTGTCCAGGCACAGCGAGACCAGGTCGGAGTCCGTGGCGTGCAGGAAGCGGGCCACGTTCTCCTCGCTGTCGATGTGGGTGTCGGCGTGCGGGTGCACGACCACGCGCAGGCCGTAGCGGTCCCGCACCTCGCGGGCCAGGCGCTCGGTCTGACCGGCGAGATCGCGCCACTGCGCGGCGGTCAGGGTGCTGCTCTCCAGGACCTCGCCGCTCTTGTCGTCGCGCCAGAAGGACGGGATGACGACGAGGTGGCGGGCGCCGGTGGCCCGGGTGAGGGCGGCCACGTCCGCGACGTGCGCCCAGGTCCGCTCCCACACCGCCGGGCCGTGGTGCAGGCCCGTGAAGACGGTCCCGGCCGAGACCCGCAGGTCCCGTGCGGCGGTCTCCTCGGCGAGGCGCGCCGGGTCGGTGGGCAGATAGCCGTACGGTCCGAGTTCGATCCACCGGTAGCCCGCGCTCGCGACCTCGTCGAGGAAGCGCCGCCAGGGGACTTGGCGAGGGTCGTCGGGGAACCAGACGCCCCAGGAGTCGGGGGCCGAACCGATCCGGATGCGGGTCTTCGCCGTCGTCATGGAGCCAGCCTTCCGGGGGTCCGGGAGGGGTGTCAAGGCAACGTCCGAATGTAAGGACAAAAGATTGACAGGGGTGGGAGCGGACGGCTAGACCTGGGTTCACCGGCAGTCCGGCAGTCCGGCAGTCCGGCAGCGGTCCGGCGGTCCGGCGGTCCGGCGGTCCGGTGATCAGCGACCCGGCTGTCCGGCTGTCCGGCCGGCGATCCGAGGGGATGTGCATGGACGAGGTTCCGTACGACCTGATCACGATGGGCCGGATCGGGGTCGACCTCTATCCGTTGCAGAGCGGGGTGTCGCTCGCGGAGGTCAGCTCGTTCGGGAAGTTCCTCGGCGGCTCGCCCGCCAACGTGGCCGTCGCCGCGGCCCGGCTCGGCCGTCGCGTCGCGGCCGTCACGCGTACCGGGCGCGACCCGTTCGGGGAGTATCTCCGGGCGGAGCTGGGCCGGTTCGGGGTGGACGCGCGCTGGGTCACCCCCGTGGACGGGCTGCCCACGCCGGTCACCTTCTGCGAGGTGTTCCCGCCGGACCACTTCCCGCTGTACTTCTACCGGCAGCCCAAGGCGCCCGATCTGGAGCTGCGCGAAGAGGAGGTGGACCTCGCCGCGATCCGGGCGGCCCGGATCTTCTGGGTCACCGGAACGGGGCTGTGCGCGCAGCCGAGCCGGGCGACGACGCTGGCCGCGCTGCGGGTGCGGGGCGCGCTGCGGGTGCGGGGCGCGCTGCGGGTGCGGGGCGCTGATTCCGCTCCGGCCGGCTCTGGTTCCTTCACCTTCTTCGACCTCGACTGGCGGCCGATGTTCTGGGCGGATCCCGCCGAAGCGCGGGCCCACTACCGCGAGGCCCTGGCCCATGCCACCGTCGCCGTCGGGAACATCGACGAGTGCGAGGTCGCCACGGGGGAGCGTGAACCCCGCGCCGCCGCAGCTGCGTTGCTGAGGGCCGGGGTGGAGCTCGCCGTCGTCAAGCAGGGCCCCGACGGGGTGCTCGCCGTGCACCGGGACGGGGCCGTCGCCGAGGTGGCGCCGGTGCCGGTCGAGGTGGTCAACGGGCTCGGCGCGGGGGACGCCTTCGGCGGGGCGCTCTGCCACGGGCTGCTCGCCGGATGGGAGCTCGAACGCGTCATGCGGTACGCCAACGCCGCCGGGGCCATCGTCGCGTCCCGGCTCGCCTGTTCCGCCGCCATGCCCTTCCCCGCCGAGGTCGAGCGCGTCCTGGAAGGGGGCCGGGTGTGAGCGCCGCCCTCGGGCCCGGCGGGCTCGCCCGGATCCGGGCCCGCCACCCCGAGGCCGTCGCCGAGGCCGCCGCCCGCCGGGTGCGCAGACCGCTGCTCCGGGGTGACGGCGGGCGGCTGATGGTGATCGCCGCCGACCATCCGGCCCGGGGCGCGCTCGGCGTCGGCGGCGACGGGCTGGCCATGGCCGACCGGGGCGAGCTGCTCGACCGGCTCCGTCTCGCCCTGTCGCGGCCCGGTGTCGACGGCGTGCTCGCCGGCGCCGACGTCCTGGAGGACCTGCTGCTGCTCGGCGCCCTCGACGACAAGGTCGTCATCGGCTCCATGAACCGCGGCGGCCTCGCCGGCGCCGCCTTCGAACTCGACGACCGCTTCACCGGCCACCGCGCCCAGGACCTGGAGCGGCTCGGCTTCGACGCGGGCAAACTGCTGCTGCGGATCGACTACCAGGACCCGGGCTCGCTCGACACCCTGCACGCCGCAGCCCGCGCCGTCGACGCGATGGCCGAGCGTCAACTCTCTTTGTTCGTAGAGCCGTTCATCTGCCATCGGCGCGACGGCACGGTGTCGCACGACCTCTCGGCCGAAGCCGTCACCCGGTCCATCGCCATCGCCTCCGGCCTCGGCGGCACCTCCGCCTACACCTGGCTGAAGGTGCCCGTGACCGAGAACCCGGACGACATGGCCAAGGTCATGGCCACCAGTACGCTGCCCGCGGTGCTGCTCGGCGGCGACATGGGGGACGACCGGGACGCCACCTTCGAGAAGTGGCGCGGGGCCCTGCAACTGCCCACCGTTCAGGGCCTGGTCGCAGGGCGCTCGCTGCTCTATCCGGCCGACGGCGATGTGGCGGCGGCCGTCGACACCGCCGTCGGGCTGCTGTAGGCCGGACCGTTGCGGAGGGTGGCAAGGATGGAAAGGGCAGACAGGGCAGACAGGGCAGACAGGGCAGAGAGGGCAGGGATCGGACATGGGGCATAGGGGTCATCAGGAACTGCTCGTGCGGGCCGGGGCCTCGGCCCATGACGCGTACGCCCTCGACATCGGCCCGGCACGGGGCGCCCCGTGCAGCTCACCCCCGCGCAGCTCACCCCCGCGCCACTCACCCCCGCGCTACTCGTCCCTGCGGGTCCTCGACCTGCCGCCCGGCGGCTCACACCTGCTGGCCGCCGGGGACAGCGAATGGCTCGTGGTGCCGCTCGGCGGCGGTTGCACGGTGCGTACCGAAGGGCTCGACCTCGAACTGACCGGCCGTACGGGCGTGTTCGAGGGGCCCACCGACTTCGCCTACGTTCCGCGGGACGCGGACGCCCTGATCACCTCCGGTGCGGGAGGCCGCTTCGCCCTGGCAGGAGCGCGGTGCGAGCGACGGCTCCCCGCTCGCCGCGGCCCCGCGCCCGAGGTACCCGTCGAGGCCCGGGGCTCGGCCAACTGCGCCCGTACGGTGCGCAACTTCGCCGCCGCGGACGCCTTCGCCTGCGACCGGCTGATCGCCGTGGAGGTGATCACGCCGGGCGGCAACTGGTCCTCGTACCCGCCGCACAAGCACGACGAGCACGTGCCGGGCCGGGAGAGCGAGCTGGAGGAGATCTACTACTTCGCGTTCGAGCGCCCCGGCGGCTACGGCTACCACCGGATCTCGCCGTCCCGCGAGGGCGGCGCCGAGCTGCTCGCCGAGGTCCGCTCCGGCGACGCGGTGCTCGTGCCGGACGGCTGGCACGGGCCGTCCATCGCCCAGCCCGGCAACGCCATGTACTACCTGAACGTGATGGCGGGGCCGGGACCCGAGCGGGAGTGGAAGATCTCCTTCCACCCGGACCACGTGGAGGGATACCAGTGACAGGTACGACGCGCCGCCTCACCACCGCCCAGGCCCTGATCGCCTTCCTGGCCCGCCAGTACACCGCCTGCGACGGGGTCAACCACCGTCTGATCGCGGCGACTTGGGGCATCTTCGGGCACGGGAACGTCGCCGGGATCGGGCAGGCGCTGCTCGAATCCGGGCCGGACACCATGCCCTTCCACCAGGGCCGCAACGAGCAGGCCATGGTGCACGCCGCCGTCGGTTACGCCCGCCAGTCGGGCCGGCTCTCCACGCACGCGGTGACCACCTCGATCGGCCCCGGCGCCACCAACCTCGTCACCGGCGCGGCCCTGGCCACCGTCAACCACCTGCCGGTGCTCCTGCTGCCCGGCGACAGCTTCGCCACCCGGCCCGCCGACCCCGTCCTCCAGCAGCTCGAAGTCCCGTATGCGGGCGATGTGTCGGTCAACGACTGTCTGCGCCCGGTCTCCCGCTACTTCGACCGGATCGGCCGCCCCGAGGCGCTCCTGACGGCCGCCCCGAACGCGATGAGCGTCCTGACCGACCCGGCGAACACCGGCGCGGTCACGCTCGCGCTGCCGCAGGACGTCCAGGCCGAGGCGTACGACTGGCCGGAGGCGTTCTTCCGGGAACGCGTCTGGCAGGTACGGGCTCCCGCCGTGGACCCCGAGGAACTGGCCCTAGCCGCAGGGGAGTTGAGGTCGGCGCGGCGGCCGCTGATCGTCGCGGGCGGCGGGGTGCGGCACGCCCGCGCCCAGGACGTGCTCGGCGCGTTCGCCGAGGACACCGGCATCCCGGTCGCGAGCACCCAGTCCGGCAAGGGCGCGCTGCCGTACGACCACCCCCAGGACGTCGGGGGCATCGGCCACACCGGCACGGCCGCCGCCGATGAACTCGCCAGGACCGCCGATGTGGTGCTCGGCGTCGGCACCCGCTGGACCGACTTCACCACGGCCTCGTCCACCCTCTTCCAGAACCCGGACGTCCGCTTCCTCAACCTCAACGTCCGCCCCGCCGACGCGCACAAGATGGGCGGCCACCAGTTGGTCGGCGACGCCCGCACCGGGCTCGCCGCGCTGCGCGACGCCCTGAAGGGCCACCGCGTACCCGCCGACCACGAGGCCGAGAGCGCACGGCTGAAGGACGCGTGGGAGGTCCGGGTGAGCGCCGCCTACACGCCCGGATCCGGCGACGCGCGCCCCACGCAGGCCCAAGTCCTCGGCGTACTCGACACGTTGGTCACCGGGGACGACATCCTGATCAACGCGGCCGGCTCGCTCCCCGGCGACCTGCACAAGCTGTGGCGGACCCGCTCGCGCGACCAGTACCACGTCGAATACGGCTACTCCTGCATGGGCTACGAGATCCCCGCGGCCCTCGGCGTCGCCCTCGCGGCGCCCGGCCGGCCGGTCTGGGCGCTCGTCGGCGACGGTACGTATCTGATGAACCCCACCGAAATCGTCACCGCGGTGCAGGAGAACCTCCCCATCAAGGTGGTGATCCTCCAGAACCATGGGTACGCCTCGATCGGCGGGCTCTCGGACGCGGTGGGGGGTGAGCGGTTCGGCACGGCGTACCGGTTCCGGGCGCCGGACGGCAGCTTCGGCGGGGCGCCGCTGCCGGTCGACCTGGCGGCCAACGCGGCCTCGCTCGGAATGCGGGTGCTGCGCGCCGAAACCGTGCGTGACCTGCGGGAAGCCCTCGCGCAGGCGCGCCGCTCGGACGTGCCTACATGTGTCTACGTGGAGACCGAAACGCCCGACACAGTGTCGGGCCCGCCCCCGGCCCAGGCGTGGTGGGATGTGCCCGTGGCCGAGACCGCGACCCGCACGTCGGCGGTCACGGCCCGCGAGGAGTACGAACGGCACGTCACCGCCCGACGCCGCCATCTGTGAAGGAGCACTTGGACATGACGAAGACCGTCCACCACTGGATCGGTGGCAAGACCGTCGAAGGCACGTCGGGCAACTTCGGCCCCGTGACCGACCCCGCGACCGGCGCGGTCACCACGCAGGTCGCCTTCGCCTCGGCCGAGGAGGTGGACCGGGCCGTCGCCGTCGCCAAGGCGGCGTACGCGACCTGGGGCACGTCCTCGCTGGCGCAGCGCACCACGGTGCTCTTCAAGTTCCGGGCGCTGCTCGACGCGAACCGGGACGCCATCGCCGAGCTGATCACCGCCGAGCACGGCAAGGTGCACTCGGACGCGCTCGGCGAGGTCGCCCGCGGTCTGGAGATCGTGGACCTCGCCTGCGGCATCACCACCCAGCTCAAGGGCGAGCTGTCCACCCAGGTCTCCAGCCGGGTGGACGTGGCCTCCATCCGCCAGCCGCTGGGTGTCGTGGCGGGCATCACCCCGTTCAACTTCCCGGCGATGGTGCCGATGTGGATGTTCCCGCTCGCCATCGCGTGCGGCAACACCTTCATCCTGAAGCCGTCGGAGAAGGACCCGTCGGCCTCGATGAAGATCGCCGAGCTGCTCGCCGAGGCGGGGCTTCCCGAGGGCGTCTTCACCGTCCTGCACGGTGACAAGGTCGCCGTCGACGGGCTGCTGGCCCACCCGGACGTGGCCGCCGTGTCCTTCGTCGGCTCCACGCCCATCGCCCGCCACATCCACACCACCGCCTCCGCCAACGGCAAGCGGGTGCAGGCGCTCGGCGGTGCCAAGAACCACATGCTGGTCCTGCCGGACGCCGACCTGGACGCGGCCGCCGACGCCGCGGTCTCGGCCGCGTACGGCTCGGCGGGCGAGCGCTGCATGGCGATCTCCGCGGTCGTCGCGGTGGGCGCGATCGGCGACGAGCTGGTGGAGAAGATCCGCGAGCGCGCCGAGAAGATCAAGATCGGCCCCGGCAACGACCCGGCCTCCGAGATGGGCCCGCTGATCACCGCGGCCCACCGCGACAAGGTGGCGTCGTACGTGAAGGGCGCCGCGGCCCAGGGCTGCGAGGTCGTCCTGGACGGCACGGATTACACCGTGGACGGTTTCGAGGACGGCCACTGGATCGGCCTGTCCCTCCTGGACCACGTGCCGACCTCGGCCGACGCCTACCGCGACGAGATCTTCGGACCGGTCCTGTGCGTGCTGCGCGCCGAGACGTACGAGGAGGGCCTGGCGCTGATCAACGCGTCCCCCTTCGGCAACGGCACCGCCATCTTCACCCGCGACGGCGGCGCGGCCCGCCGCTTCCAGCTGGAGGTCGAGGCCGGCATGGTCGGCGTGAACGTGCCGATCCCGGTGCCGGTGGGCTACCACTCCTTCGGCGGCTGGAAGGACTCGCTCTTCGGCGACCACCACATCTACGGCAACGACGGCACGCACTTCTACACCCGCGGCAAGGTCGTCACGACCCGCTGGCCCGACCCGGCCGACGGCCCCTCCGGCGTCGACCTGGGCTTCCCCCGCAACCACTGACCACGCGCGCCCCCGAACCCCCGTCGGCCCCGGCCGGCGGGGGTTCGGCCTGCCCCCGTCCGGCTCCCGGAGGGGGCCGTCGTACGGGTGCGGCCCGTCGTCGGCGGCCGGGGCACCCCCTGGGCGGGGGCGGGCTCGGAGCGCCGGTCGCCGCCGGGCACGGGCCCGCCGCGCTCTCGACCGGGCTGACCGAGGGCCCCGCGGGGACGGTGGCGGTACGGATCCCGGCACCGCGCCTGGTGCACCGTACGGAGACCGTCCACCCGCGCGGCCCGGGCCAGCCGGTACGCGCCCCGGTGGCCGCGCTCACCGGCCGAACGGGCGCGAGCGCGTCCAGAACGCGGAAAGTTACGGACAAACTTCGGCACCCGCGCTGCGGTTCCCGCACACGCCGATCCTCGTGCCTTGACGCGCCCTTAACGCCGAATACCGGTGACCGACCCCGCCGGATCTTCGGATTCCGCAGGTAACACCCTATTGACCTGCGGTTCTCCGAAGGATTCCATATCGGCACCCGGGAGCCGCCGAATATTCACCACCCCGCCTACGGAGGCGATACCGCTCCCGCGCATCGGAACCGCACCAGTCGATCGGAACCGCACGATGACGGAAACGCTCAGCGCCCCCCAGGCGCTCGCCCCCGCGACCGGCCCCACCCCGCAGAAGCTCAAGCGTTCCATCGGCGTCGTGGGCGGCACCCTCCTCACGCTGTCGTGCGTGACGCCCGCCTCCACCCTGTTCGTCGTCGTGCCCGACCTCTTCTCCACGCTCGGCACCTACACCGCGCTCACCATCGCGATCGGCTCGCTGCTCTGTATCGGCGTCGCCTTCTGCTACTCGGAACTGGGCACGCTCATCCCGAGTGCGGGCGGCGAATACGCCATGGTCTCCACGATGGCGGGACGGCTCGCGGGCTGGCTGGTGTTCGTGCTCTCGCTGCTCGTCGTGATGATCGTGCCGCCCGTCATCGCGATGGGCACCGCCGACTACCTCGCCCCGATCGTGCACATACCGGCCCCCCTCGCGGGCGCCGGAGTCATGCTGCTCGCCACCCTGGCCGGCCTGCTCGACCTGCGCGCCAACGCCTGGATCACCGGCATCTTCCTCGTCCTTGAGGTCATCGCCGCCGGAGTGGTCGCGGTGCTCGGCTTCGCCCACAGCGAGCGCGGCGCCTCGGCGCTCGTGCACGGCTCGGTCGCCGGTGACGGCGGGGCACCCTCGACGGTCACCGCGATGATGGTGATCTCGGGCCTCGCCATCGCCCTCTTCATCACCCAGGGCTTCTCGACCGCCGTCTACCTCTCGGAGGAGCTGGAGCACCCGCGGCGCAACGTCGCCCGCACCGTGCTCGCCACCCTCGCCATCTCAACCGCCGTGATCCTGGTGCCCGTTGTCGCCATCACGCTCGGCGCCCCCGACCTCGCCGCCCTCACCAGCGGCAACCTCAGCGACATGGTGACCGCCTGGTCCAACTCCGCGGTCGGCACCTTCGTCAGCCTCTGCGTCGCGCTCGCCATCATCAACGCGGGCATCGTCATGGTCATCCAGAACTCCCGGGTCCTGTTCGCCTCCGCCCGCGACAAGGCCTGGCCCGGGCCCGTCAACCGGGGCCTGTCCCGGCTCGGCCGGTTCGGCTCCCCGTGGGTGGCCACCCTGCTCGTCGGCGTCCCCGGCGCTGCCCTCTGCTTCGTCAAGCTCGACACCCTCTACGGCGTCACCGGCGTCTCCGTGACCGCGATGTACCTGCTCGTCGCCGTCGCCGCCCTGCTGTGCCGGCGCGGTGCGCACAAGCACGTCGCGGCCTGGCGGATGCCGCTGTGGCCCGCGGTGCCGGTCCTGCTCATCGCCGTACTCGCCTACATCCTGACCCAGCAGGAGACCGAGTACCTGGTGTGGACCGGCGGTATCACCGCCGTCGCCACCCTGTACTGGGCGCTGTACCTGCGGCCGCGCCGCGACACCCGGTGGCTCGTCAGCATCCCCGAGGACAGCCACGTCTGAGCCGTTGCCTAGGGTGGTGCCATGACTCTCGAACATGGCACCTACTGCGACGAACTCGTGCGTCAGACAACCGAGTTGAGGTCCCACCTGTCCGGTGCGGACCTCTCGGCGACCGTGCCCACCTGCCCGGACTGGAGCCTGCGGGAGCTCGCCGTGCACGTCGGCGGGGCGCACCGCTGGGTCGAGCACATCGTGCGCACCCGCGCCACGAGCATGGTCAAGCCGAGGGAAGTGTCCGGCGCCGGCGGCCCCGGGAGCGACGATCCGGCCGCCCTGGACGCCTGGCTCGCCGAAGGTGCCGAACACTGCGCCGCCGCCCTGCGCGAGGCCGGGCCCGACCTGAAGGTGTGGTCCTGGATGGGCGACACCACCACCTCGTTCTGGTCGCGCCGGATGACCCACGAGACCGCCGTGCACCGCGCGGACGCGGCCGGCACGGTGGGTGCGGCCTACACACTGCCCGCCGACGTGGCGGCCGACGGCATCGACGAGTGGCTCGGCATCATCGCCTTCGTCCAGGCGTTCAAGAAGAGCGAAGCCCCGCTCGGCGAGCCCGGCCAGTCCCTGCACCTGCACGCCACGGACGCCCCCGACGCCGAGTGGCTCATCGAGATCGGTGACGAGGGCTTCACCTGGCGGCACGCCCATGCGAAGGCGACGGTCGCGCTGCGCGGTCCCCTCGCGGACGTCCTGCGCGTCTTCTACCGGCGTCTGCCCGCCGACTCCCCGTCCGTCGAGGTCCTCGGCGAGCCGGCCGTCCTCGACCACTGGCTGACCGCGACCGCCTTCGGCTGAGCGAGTCCCCCTCCCGAGACCGTCCGGGGTGACGGACCTTGGGGGCTCCGCCCCCGGAACGCCCCGTACTCCCGCCGCGGTACGCGACCAGGGCCCCGTACTCCCCGGGTACAGCCCGCACTTCCACCCTGGGGCAGCATCGGTTGTCGGCGCGGGCGCATACCGTGGGGGGATGGAGATCAGCATGCGCAGACGCCGATGGCGGGTGGCCGCGGGGGCGGCCGCCCTCGTCGCCCTGGCCGGCGCCGGCGTCTGGAGTGCCGCCGGCGCCTCGGGTGCCCCCGCACTGCACCGCGAGGACCGGGTGCTCGACATGCCCGGAGCGAAGATCGACACGTCGTTCTTCACCGCGGGCAGCCCCGACGACAGGCGGCCCGCCGTGCTGATCGGACACGGCTTCGGCGGCAGCAAGGACGAGGTGAGGGGCCAGGCCGAGCAGCTCGCGCGCGACGGGTACGCCGTCATGACGTGGTCCGCGCGCGGCTTCGGCAAGTCCACCGGGCAGATCGGGCTCAACGACCCCGAGTTCGAGGTCAAGGACGTCTCGCGGCTCATCGACTGGCTCGCCAAGCGGCCCGAGGTGCGGCTGGACGGCGCGGGCGACCCGCGCGTCGGCGTGACCGGGGTGTCCTACGGCGGCGCGATCTCGCTGCTCGCCGCCGGATACGACAAGCGGGTCGACGCGATCGCCCCGGAGATGACGTACTGGAACCTGTCGGACGTCTTCTTCCCGGACGGCGTCTACAAGAAGCTCTGGGCCGGGATCTTCGTCTCCACGGCCGGCGGCTGCCAGAAGTTCGAGCCGCAGATCTGCGCCATGTACAACCGGGTCGCGACCGCCGGACAGCCGGACCGGGCCGCCGAGACGCTCCTGGAGTCCAAGAGCCCCTCCGCCGTGGGCGACCGGATCAAGGTCCCCGCGCTGATCATGCAGGGCCAGACGGACTCGCTGTTCCCGCTCGGCCAGGCCGACGCCATGGCCAAGCGCATCACCGCCAACGGCGCCCCGGTCTCGGTGGACTGGGTCGCGGGCGGACACGACGGCGGCGACCGCGAGACCGGCCGCACCCAGGCCCGCGTCACCCAGTGGTTCGACCGGTACCTGAAGGGCGACAAGGGCGCCGACACCGGCCCCGCCTTCCGCGTCACCCGCACCGGAGGGGTCAACTCCACCGATGGGGCAGCCCAGTTGAGGGGTGCGAGCAGTGGTACGTACCCCGGCCTGGAGAGCGGGCGGCACACCGTCGCGCTGACCGGGCGCGAGCAGAGCTTCGACAACCCGCCCGGCGGCGCGCCGCCCGCGATCTCGGCGGTGCCCGGCCTCGGCGCGGGCCTGTCCGGCCTGTCCTCCCTCGGCGTCGGGCTCTCCCTCGACTTTCCCGGCCAGTACGCCGCATTCGCCTCGGCGCCCCTGACCACCGGCCTCCACGTCACCGGCTCGCCCACCGTGAAGCTCAAGGTGAAGTCGAGCGGCGACGACGCGGTGCTCTTCGGGAAGGTGTACGACGTCGGCCCCGACGGCAAGCAGCAGGTACTGCCGTCCCAGCTCGTCGCCCCCGTGCGGGTCACCGGCGCCAAGGACGGCAAGGCCGTCGAGCTGACGCTGCCCGCCGTCGACCACACCGTCGAGGCGGGCCACCGCCTTCGCCTGGTCGTGGCCGCCACCGACCTCGGCTTCGCCTCCCCGGCCGCGCCCGCCACCTACACCGTCTCCCTGGACGGCGGCGGCCTGGCCGTGCCCACCGTGCCCGCCGCGCGGACCGCCTCGGCGGGCCTTGCCTGGTGGGTGTGGGGGCTGCCGCTGATCGGGGCCCTCGTCGGCGGCGCCCTCCTGATCACCCGGCGTACCCACACCCCCGCACCCGATCCCGGGCTCGCCCAAGTGCCGCTCCAGATCACCGACTTGACCAAGAAGTACGCCAAGTCCAGCGACCGGTACGCCGTGCGGGAGCTGTCGTTCCGGGTCGAGAAGGGCCAGGTGCTCGGCCTGCTCGGACCCAACGGCGCCGGCAAGACCACCACCCTGCGCATGCTCATGGGCCTCATCCGGCCCGACGGCGGCGAGATCCGGGTGTTCGGCCACGCCATCCGGCCGGGCTCGCCGGTCCTGTCCCGGGTCGGCGCGTTCGTCGAGGGCGCCGGCTTCCTGCCGCACCTGTCGGGCCGCGAGAACCTGGAGCTGTACTGGGCGGCGACCGGCCGCCCCGCCGGGGACTCCCGCATCGAGGAGGCCCTGGAGATCGCGGGCCTGGGCGACGCCCTCCAGCGCGCGGTACGGACGTACTCGCAGGGCATGCGCCAGCGCCTCGCCATCGCCCAGGCCATGCTCGGCATGCCGGACCTGCTGATCCTCGACGAGCCGACCAACGGACTCGACCCGCCGCAGATCCGCGAGATGCGGGACGTGATGATCCGGTACGCCCAGGGCGGCCGCACCGTGATCGTCTCCAGCCACCTCCTCTCCGAGGTCGAGCAGTCCTGTACGCATCTGGTGGTGATGGACCGGGGCAGGCTCGTCCAGGCGGGTCCGGTCGCCGAGATCACCGGCGGGAGCGACACCCTGCTCGTCACGACCGTCGAACCGGTTCCCGAGGCCGTCGTCGACAAGGTGGCCGTGCTGCCCGGCATCGGCTCGGCGCTGCGCACCGACGACGGGCTCCTGGTCCGGCTCGAAGGAGCCACCACCACCGAGCTCATCGCCGAACTCCTGCGCCTGGACGTGCAGTTGACCGGAGTCGGCCCGCACCGCCGCCTGGAGGACGCCTTCCTCACCCTGATCGGAGGTTCCGCGTGAGCACCCTGATGGACACCCCGGCGGGCGAGACGGCCCCCGGCTACCGGGCCCGGCGCACCCTGCCGCTGCGCGTCGAGGCCCGGCGGCAGCTGAAGCGCCGGCGCACCCTGGTCATGGGCGCGGTGCTCGGCGCGCTGCCGTTCGTCCTGATCGTCGCGTTCGCCGTCGGCGGCAGCCCGAGCAGCCGCAACGGCCGCATCACGCTGATGGACACGGCGACCGCGTCCGGCGCCAACTTCGCCGCGACCTGTCTGTTCGTCTCGGCGGGCTTCCTGCTCGTGGTGCCCGTCGCGCTGTTCTGCGGTGACACCGTGGCCTCCGAGGCAAGCTGGTCCTCGCTGCGCTATCTGCTGGCGGCGCCGGTGCCCAGGGCCCGGCTCCTCTGGTCGAAGCTGGCGGTGGCGCTCGGGTTCAGCGCGGCGGCGATCGTGCTGCTGCCCGTGGTGGCGCTCGCGGCGGGCACCGCCGTCTACGGCTGGGGGCCGCTCCGGATCCCGACCGGCGGCTCACTCGGTGGCGGGCAGGCCGTCGTGCGCCTGGCCGTCGCGGTCGCCTTCGTCGTCGTGTCCCAACTGGTCACCGCGGCGCTCGCGTTCTGGCTCTCCACCCGCACGGACGCGCCGCTCGGCGCGGTCGGCGGCGCGGTGGGCCTGACCATCGTCGGCAACGTACTGGACGCGGTGACGGCACTCGGCGGCTGGCGGGACTTCCTGCCCGCGCACTGGCAGTTCGCCTGGGCCGACGCGCTCCAGCCGCACCTGGAGTGGGGCGGCATGCTCAAGGGCTCGGCGGTCTCCGTCGCCTACGCCCTGGTGCTTTTCGCCCTGGCCTTCCGCGGCTTCGCCCGCAAGGACATCGTGTCGTAGAACCCGGGGGCCCACCGGGCCCGTACGCGCGACGGCCGCCTTCGAGGCCCGGTGAACCGGGGCGCTCGAAGGCGGCCGACGCGTTGTGCTCCGGGCCGGGGCCGACCCGTCGGCGACACGTTCCGCCGTACCGGTTCGGTTCCGCCGTACCGGCTCCCGGGCCCGGGTCAGGCGGCGAGGAGCTTCTCGTAGCCGACGAGCCGCACGCACGCCGTGAGGCCGAGGATCGCCTGCTCCAGCTCCGCCAGGCCCGGGTAGCTGGGCGCGATGCGGATGGTGGCGTCCTTCGGGTCGCTGCCGTACGGGTGCGTCGCACCGGCCGGGGTCAGCACGACGCCCGCCTGCCCGGCGCGCGCCACGACCTCCTTGGCGCAGCCCTCGGGCACTTCGAGGGTGACGAAGTAGCCGCCCTTGGGGAGCGTCCAGCTCGCGAGGCCGGTCCCGCCGAGCTCGCTCTCCAGGATCCGCTGGACGGTCTCGAACTTGGGCTGGAGCAGCGCGCGCTGGCGCTCCATGTGGGCCCGTACGCCCTCCGCGTCCCGCAGGAACAGGACGTGCCGCAGCTGGTTGACCTTGTCCGGGCCGATCGAGCGCTTGGAGCTGTTGGCGAGCAGCCACTGCACGTTGGCCGGCGAGGAGCCGAAGAAGGCGACGCCCGCGCCCGCGGCGGTGATCTTCGAGGTGGAGCCGAAGACGAACGCCCGGTCCGCGTGACCGGCCTCGGCGCAGGCGCCGAGCAGGTCGGCGATCTCGACGGGCTCGTCGGTGAGGTGGTGGGCGGCGTAGGCGTTGTCCCAGAAGACGCGGAAGTCGGGGGCCGCGGTCTCCATGCGGGCCAGGCGCGCCACCGTCTCGTCGCTGTAGCTGATGCCGCTCGGGTTGCTGTACTTCGGCACGCACCAGATGCCCTTGATGCCCGCGTCCTCGGCGACCAGGCGCTCCACGACGTCCATGTCCGGGCCCGCGTCGGTCATCGGCACCGGGATCATCTCGATGCCGAACCGCTCGCACAGCGAGAAGTGCCGGTCGTAGCCGGGCACCGGGCACAGGAACGCGAGGCGCTCCTGGTCGACCCAGCGCGACTCGGCGCCGGGCAGGACGCTCAGCATCGCGTGCACCAGGCAGTCGTGCATGAGCTCCAGGCTGGAGTTGCCCGCGGCGAGCAGCTGGCCGGCCGGTACCTGGAGCACCTCGGCGAATATCTCCCGGAGCTCGGGGAGACCCTGGAGACCGCCGTAGTTGCGCACGTCGGTGCCGTCGGCGGCGGTCCAGCGGCCGCCGGGCAGGCTCAGCAGGTCCTCGGAGAGGTCGAGCTGCTCGGGCGCGGGCTTGCCCCGGGTGAGGTCGAGCTTGAGACCGCGGGCCGCAAGCGCCTCGTAGTCCTGCCGGGCCTGGTCGAGCAGCCCGGCCAGGGCGTCGGAGGTCAGCTCGGTGGTCATGGTGTTTCCTCTCGCGGGGCCGCGCGGGCGTGGAACGGCATGGGGTGGGTGCGCCGGGTCGAGCTTACAAAGAGCTCCCCGGACACCGGACGACCGCCTGCCCCCGGGCCGGACGATCAAGCGCACCCCCTCCCGCGCCATCGGCTGCGCCCCCGGGCCGGTCCGTCAAGCGCGCACTCCCCGCGCGGCCGGCCGTACGGCCGCGTGCTCCAGCGGTGCGGACGGGTGCAGGGCCGCGTGCTCCAGTGCCGCGGACGGGTGCAGGGCCGCGTACTCCAGCGGTGCGGACGGGTCGATGGAGACGTCCAGCGGGGCGGGCTCCGCGCCCGCGCGGACCAGCAGGTCGCCCACCGCGGCGATCATCGCGCCGTTGTCGGTGCACAGGCCGAGCGGCGGGACGCGCAGGGTGATCCCGGCCGCCGCGCAGCGCTGCTCGGCGAGCGAGCGCACCCGCGAGTTCGCGGCGACCCCGCCCACCACGACCAGGGTGTCGACGCCGTGGGCACGGCAGGCGGCGACCGCCTTGCGGGTCAGCACGTCGGCGACCGCCTCCTGGAGCGCGGCCGAGCCGTCGGCGACGGGCAGCGTCGCGCCCGCGTGCCGCTCGGCCCAGCGGGCGGCGGCCGTTTTGAGTCCGGAGAAGGAGAAGGCGTACGGATCGTCGCGCGGCCCCGTCAGCGGCCGCGGGAACGGCACGGCCGCGGGGTCGCCGCCCCTGGCCGCCCGGTCGATGGCCGGGCCGCCGGGGTAGGGCAGCCCGAAGACCCGGGCGACCTTGTCGAAGCACTCGCCCGCCGCGTCGTCCAGGGTGTCGCCGAGGTGGACGATCGGGTCGCGGGCCAGGTCGCGTACGAGCAGCAGCGAGGTGTGGCCGCCGGAGACGATCAGCACCATGCAGGGGTCGGGCAGCGGGCCGTGCTCCAGGGTGTCGGCGGCCACGTGCCCGGCCAGATGGTGCACCCCGTACAGCGGCACGTCCAGGCCGTAGGCCAGCGCCTTCGCGCCCGCGAGTCCGACCTGGAGGGCGCCGGAGAGACCCGGGCCGGTCGTGACGGCGATGGCGCCGATGTCGGACGCCCTCAACCCGGCCTGTTCCAGGGCGCGTTGGACGACCGGAGTGAAGGAGTGGACATGGGCGCGGGCGGCGATCTCGGGTACGACCCCGCCGTAGCGCGCGTGCTCGTCCATGCTCGACGCCACCGCGTGGCCGAGCAGCCGCCCCTCCCGCACGAGCCCGGCACCGGTCTCGTCGCAGGACGACTCGATCCCGAGCACCACCGGAGCGCCCACCCCGACCACCTCTTCCGTGCTTTCTGCATGCTGACTGCTCTTGCAACCAATGTGCAATAAGGGTAGGGGATCCGCGCGGCCCGTCGCCGCGTCCGGCGCCGCCGTGCGGCCGCCCGTAAGCGCCCCGATGTAAGTGGGGAGAACTCCCCAGTTAGTATGCGGAGGTCGGACGCCGAGCGATCGGTGCTGAGCGAGGGGGGTTTGCGATGGCGGGACGTCGTGGAGAGCGGATCATCGACTGGGCGGACGGGCGGATCGGGATCCACCGCATCGCCCAGAGCACTGTGCGAAAGGTCTTTCCGGACCACTGGTCGTTCATGCTGGGCGAGATCTGCCTGTACAGCTTCGTCGTCATCATCCTGACCGGCGTATGGCTGACGCTGTTCTTCGAACCGAGCATGGCCGAGGTCGTCTACGACGGCTCGTACGTCCCGCTGAACGGGCAGCGGGTCTCCGAGGCCTTCGACTCCACGATGCGCATCAGCTTCGAGGTGCGGGGAGGTCTGCTGATCCGGCAGATCCACCACTGGGCGGCGCTGGTGTTCATCGCGGCGATGTTCGTGCACATGATGCGGGTGTTCTTCACCGGCGCCTTCCGCAAGCCCCGTGAGATCAACTGGCTGTTCGGCTTCGGCCTGCTGTTCCTCGGGATGCTGGACGGCTTCTTCGGCTACTCGCTCCCCGACGACCTGCTGTCCGGTACGGGGATCCGCTTCATCGAGGGCGTCATCCTCGCGGTGCCGGTCGTCGGAACGTACGTCCAAATGTTCCTGTTCGGTGGGGAGTTCCCGGGTACGGACATCATTCCGCGCTTCTACAGCCTCCACGTCCTGCTGATCCCGGGGATCATGCTGGGCCTGCTCGTGGCGCATCTGATCCTGGTCTTCTTCCACCAGCACACCCAGTTCGCCGGGCCGGGCAGCACCGAGCGGAACGTGGTCGGCATGCCGCTCCTGCCGGTCTATCTGGCGAAGGCGGGCGGCTTCTTCTTCCTCACGTTCGGCGTGCTCGCGGCGGTCGCCGCGATCGCCTCGATCAACCCGATCTGGGCCTTCGGCCCGTACCGCCCCGACCAGGTCTCCACCGGCGCCCAGCCCGACTGGTACATGGGCTTCGCCGAGGGCCTGATCCGGGTCATGCCCGGCTGGGAGATCACTGCGTGGGGCCACACCCTGGCGCTCGGCGTGCTGATCCCGTTCCTCCTCTTCCCGCTGGTCCTCGGCCTGATCGCGGTGTACCCCTTCGTCGAGGCCTGGATCACCAAGGACCGGCGCGAGCGCCACCTCCTGGACCGGCCGCGGAACGCGCCGGTGCGCACCGCCCTCGGCGCGGCGTGGATCAGCCTGTATCTGGTGACGCTGGTGGGCGGCGGCAACGACCTGTTCGCCACGCACCTCCACCTCTCCCTGAACGCGATGACCTGGTCGGTGCGGATCGGCTTCTTCGTGGTTCCGGTCGCCGTCTTCGGGATCACCCGCCGCTGCTGCCTCGGTCTCCAGCGGCGCGACCGTGATCTGGTGCTGCACGGGCGGGAGACCGGCCGGGTCAGGAAGCTGCCGCACGGTGAATACGTGGAGGTCCACGAGCCGCTGCCCGCCGCGCGCCTGCACACCCTGACCGCCCACGAGCAGCCCGAGCCGGTCACCGGGGGGAGTGCGCTGAGGGCCCGGCTCTCGCGCGTGTACTTCGGCGACGGCGGGCAGATCCGCAAGGCGACGCCGGGGGAGCGCGAGAGCCTGGCGGCGGGGCACGGGCGGGACGGCCGGTGAACGCGGTAGGGGCCGGGGCCCGTACGGGGGTGACCGAGGCAGCCGAACTGGCGGGCGCCAGACGCCTGTTGATGACCACGTACCGCCCGGACGGCGTGGCCGTGACCGACCGGCCGTGGGTGATCCGGGACGGTCCGGCCCTCGGCATCCTGATACCGACGCGGTCCCCGCTCGCGGCCCGGCTGCGGGCGGGGTCGCGGATCCTGCTCGGCGAGGGGACCACCGCCCCGCGGGGGAGGGCGGTGTTCCTCGACGCGGAGGGGAGCGTCCGGTACCGGATCGCGCTGCTGGACAAGTACGGCCTGCCCGCAGCCCTCACCCTGGCCCGCAGCCGTATGCGGCACGGGCTCGACGGCACGGTCGGGGTGCGCCTCGTGCTCGGTGCGGGGGCCGGCGGTCCCGGCCCGGTGGGCTGGGCGTGGCGGCCGGACTGGTCGTACAGCCTGAACTGAGAGGGCGGCCGAGCCGGACGGAGCCCCGGGACGGACGGGGTTGTAGGGTCGGCCACCATGCCCCCGCAGTCGTCGCCGCAAGGCGAGAGCCGAGCCGTGCCCCCGAAGAAGTCCCCGCCGCTGCGGCGGGACGCCCAGCGCAACCGGGACCTGCTGGTGGCGGCGGCGCGGGAACTCTTCGCGGAGCAGGGCCTGAACGTCCCGCTGGACGAGATCGCCAAGCGGGCCGGGGTGGGCAACGCCACCCTGTACCGGCGTTTCCCCGCCCGGGGCGACCTGGTGGAGGCCGTCTTCCACGAGGACCTCGGCGCGGTGATGGCCTCCGGCGAGCGGGCGCGCCTCGCCGACGACGCGTGGGACGCGCTCACGGCCTACCTGGAGGGCGTCTGCGCGATGCTGGCCCGGGACCGAGGGGTGGGCGACCTGATGACCACCGGCATCGAGGGCGTGCCGACCCTGGACGCGATCCACGTCCACAACCACGCGACCCTGAGTGAACTGATGCGCCGGGCCGCGGCGGACGGCGACCTGCGCACGGACGTCGTCCCGGAGGACCTCCTGTTCGCCCTGAGCGCGCTCGGCACCTCGCTCCCCGCGATCGAATCGGTCCGCCCCGGCTCCTGGCGCCGCCCCCTGGCCCTCCTCCTGGCCGGCTTCCGCGCCTCCGCCCAACGCCCTTTGCCGGCCCGCCCGCTGACCCCCGCGGAAACGGCCCGGGTTCACCGGGAGCTGGGCGGGGAGGCGCCGGAGGGGTGAGGTGGCTGGGCCGTCTCCCGACAGGAGGGCGTCCTGCGACAGGCCGGCGCCTCCCGCAGACGGAGGGGCCGTCGCCGAACGGAGCCGCCCGACTCGGCAGGCCTCGGAACGCCTCGGAACTCCTGGGCCCGGAACTCCTGCTCGCGGAACTCCTGCTCTCGGAACTCCTGGGCTCGAAATCCTCGTCGCGATCCTCGTCGTCCTCGGCGCGCAGAAATCAGCAGTAACGCTATCAACCCGGATCCGCGGGGCGCCAGACGCAAGACGAGAACCTGCCATGTACGCGGAATCGGCAGTCGGGCCGCGCCTCGGCTTGGACAATCGTCGGAAAGCCGATGCCGAGGAGAGCAGGGCCGAGGAGAGCAGGATCGCGACCGATTGCCCGCGAGCCGCGCATGACCTATCCGGGCAGAGCCCGGACCGGCGGCCGGAAACCTTCGGGCCGGGCACATTCTCACGATGGGCGGGCCGGTCACGGGAGCGAATCCTGGGCTTGTGGGGCGATGCGGCACGCAACGTACAGCTGGACGGGGGATTTACCCATGCGGGATATGGCGGCGGCTGGAAGCGCCGAAAGATGCCAGTGCGAAATGCTGCATTTTCCTCAGCGGGAAGAGGGGGCACTGGACCGACTCAGCGCGAGGGAGAAGGAGGTTCTGTATCTGCTGGGCACGGCGGCGAGCAACGTCAGTATCGCCTGCCGTCTGGGCATTGCGGAGAGAACCGTCAAGAAGCACGTGGCGAACATTCTGGCCAAATTGGGCGTCTCCTCCCGGCTTCAGGCCGCCCTGGTGGCCATCGTTCAACACGAACTGATCTGCCCGCATGTGGTGCCCGCCCGGACCCTTCCCTTTCGTACACCTCCCCAAGAGTCACTTTCCGCCTAGGGAATCGCCGTGCAGGCTCTGGGAGCGTCTCCGGTGAAGTGGACCGTCCCTCTGACGGGGTCTCGGCCGGGGGCATGTGGCCGAACATGACTTGCGGGTGAGCCCTCGCGAGGCCCCGCCCCGGTAGAGGCTTTGCCGGCTGTACTCGTCGGACCCGCCCCCGCGCCCACGGGGGCGGGTCCGGCGTCTTGCGCGTCCGCGCACACGGGCGGGCGGTCCGACGCCCTGCGCCCCCGCTGTCGCCCTCTCGGTACGGTGCTCCGACCAGCGAAAAGGCCCTCCCGAAGGAGGGCCGGACGCCCGGTTGGGCTGGGCGCCCCCGGCAGGACTCGAACCTGCGGCCAAGCGCTTAGAAGGCGCCTGCTCTATCCACTGAGCTACGGGGGCCGGATGGGGCCTGGGTGGCCTGGAGCCCCGGGCCGGCGAGGACGTTGGTCCGGGACGGGTCCCGGGCCGATGACCTTGCCGGGGACAAGGATAGGGCTCCTGTCACCTCGTCCCGGTTGCTTCACCTGCGTGGCACGATGTGGAGGTTCGGTGAAGCGAACCGATAATCGCAGGCAGGTGCGAATCGTGCAGCGCTTTTGACGCTCGCGGCGCAGGGTGTTGTGCACTCGTTATGCCTGCGTCCCACTCGTCCCGTGTGTCTCATCTGTCCGTTCGGCGCGTCTCGGTGGCCTATGGACGCGCGCGGAAGTGGCCATACGCTTCAAAAAGCCGCCAAAATTGGGCATTCTTCGCATGTGGTGACCATGGACGTACGGCCTCAGCTCATCGACGCACTTTCCGCCCTGCGCGACAGTGTCGCCGCCGTGCGTCTCCCACTGCCCCTGCCGGGCGCCCCGCGCGCCCGGCAGACGCGCAGTGAGCTGCTCGCACAGCTCGACGACTATCTGCTGCCCCGGCTCCGAGATCCCGAGGCCCCGCTCCTCGCGGTCATCGGCGGTTCGACCGGCGCCGGCAAGTCCACCCTCGTCAACTCCCTTGTGGGGCGCAGGGTCAGCGAGGCGGGCGTGCTGCGGCCCACCACGCGGACGCCCGTGCTCGTGTGCCACCCCGACGACCGGGAGTGGTTCTCCGGGCCGCGCGTGCTGCCCGAACTCACCCGCGTCTGGCTGCCGCAGCAGCACGAGGACGCCGAGCGCGACGGCCAGATCGGGCAGGACGACGACGGGGCCGTGCGCGTCGAGACGGCCACCACGCTGCCCCGCGGGCTCGCGCTCCTCGACGCCCCGGACATCGACTCGCTGGTCGTCGGCAACCGCATCCTGGCCGCCGAGCTCATCTGCGCCGCCGACGTCTGGGTCATGGTCACCACCGCATCGCGGTACGCGGACGCCGTGCCCTGGCATCTGCTGCGTACCGCGAAGGAGTACGACGCCACCCTCGTCACCGTCCTCGATCGGGTGCCGCACCAGGTGCTCGCCGAAGTGTCGCGGCAGTACGGGGCGTTGCTCACCCGGGCCGGTCTCGGGGAGGTGCCGCGGTTCACCGTGCCCGAACTGCCCGAGTCCGCCGGGGCCTCGCACGGGCTGCTGCCCTCCACCGCGGTGGCCGCGCTGCGGACCTGGCTCACCCACCGCAGCCAGGACCCGGCCGCCCGCCAGCAGGCCGTCGCCCGTACCGCCTCGGGCGCGATCGAGTCCCTCAACGCGCGGATGCCGGAGCTCGCTTCGGCCGTCGCGGCCCAGTACGCCGCCGCCGTACGCCTCACCGGCGCCGTCGAGGACGCGTACGCCAAGGAGGGCGACCGGGTCCGGCGGCGCCTGCGGGCCGGCGAGGTGCTCGCCGGGGACGCGCTCACCCGCTGGCGCGCCCACCCCGGCGGCGCCACCTCCGCCGAGCTCCTGGACGCGCTCGTGGACAGCCTGGCCGAACTGCTTCGGTGTGCGGCCGCCGCCGCCGACGAGCGGGTCCGGGACGCGTGGGCGCGCGAACCGGCGGCGGGGCGGTTGGCCGACGAGGTGCGCCACGTCGACCCGGAGGACCGCATCGGCCTCGCGGTGCGGCGCTGGCGGCGGGTGCTCGAAGAGCTGGCCGAGGACGAGGTGCGGGAGATGGAACGCTCGGTCGCGCCCGACCCCGAGACGGTGGCGGCACTGCTCGCCGCCGCCCTGCTCGGCGGCCGCCGGGCCCGCCGGGCGGGCGAGCGGCTCGCCGAGCGGATCGGCGCGCAGGGCGCGCTGCGGCTGCGTGACAAGGGCGGCGAACTCGTCGCCACGTACATCGACCAGGTGCTCGGCGCCGAACGCGAACGGCGGCTCGCGCCGCTGGACGCCCTGGAGGTGACGCCCGAGCCGCAGGCCGGGCTGATCGCCGCACTGTCCGTAGTGCAGAAGGAGAGGAAAGCGGCATGACGCAGGAGGTCGAGGACCGCTGGGCCGACGGGCTGATCGCGCGGCGTGCCGCCGAGCCCGGCGAGATGACGTCCCCCCACGAGGAGGGGGCTCAGCCGCAGGACGACATCGCGTTCGAGCCCATCGGCGGGCCGTACGTCGGCGAGGTGCGCGGGCGCCTGGACGCGCTGCGCGAACTCGTCGGCCTCTCCCGCACCCGGCTCGACGCGACGGCGCTCGCCGAGGCCGGGCGGGTGCTCGACGAGGCGTCCGCGCGCCAGCGCCTGTCCGCGCGGCACACCGTCGTCGCCGTCGCCGGGGCCACCGGAAGCGGCAAGTCCACCCTCTTCAACTCCCTTGCCGGAAGCCAGATTTCGGACACCGGCCTGCGCCGCCCCACCACCGGCGCGCCCATCGCGTGCAGCTGGACCGACGGCGCCGCCGGCCTGCTCGACCGGCTCGGCATCCCCGGCCGGCTGCGCCGCCGTCCGCTCGACAACGCGGGCGTCGACCTGGAGGGCCTGGTCCTCGTCGACCTCCCCGACCTCGACTCGGCGGTCGTCTCGCACCGGCAGGCGGCCGACCGCGTCCTCGCCCTGGTCGACGCGATCGTGTGGGTCGTGGACCCCGAGAAGTACGCCGACGCCGTGCTCCACGAGCGCTATCTGCGGCCCCTCGCCGGGCACGCCGAGGTCAGCTTCGTGGTGCTCAACCAGGTGGACCGGCTGCCCGGCGAGGCCGCCGACCAGGTCCTGGACGATCTGCGCCGACTGCTCGACGAGGACGGCATGGCGCTCGGCGAACACGGCGAGCCCGGCGCCTCGGTGCTCTCCCTGTCCGCGCTGACCGGCCAGGGCGTGGGCGAACTCCGCGAGCAGCTCGGCCGGTTCGTGCAGGAGCGCGGCGCCGCCGCCCGCCGGCTGGCCGCCGATGTGGACGCGGCCGCGGCCGAACTGCGCCCGCTGTACGTGGCGGACGGCCGGCCCGGGCTCGGCGAGCGGGCCCGCAGGGACTTCGCGGACCGGCTGGGCGAGGCGGTCGGGGCCTCGGCCGCGGGGGAGGCCGCCGAACGCGAGTGGCGGCGCAACGCGCAGCGTGCCTGCGGGACTCCCTGGCTGCGGCTGTGGCGCTGGTACGACCGGATCCGCGTCCCGGCCGTGCAGCGGCCCCGCTCCGACGCCCAGATCGAGGAGCAGGTCACTGCCCGCCAGCGGGTCGAGCAGGCGGTCCGTACGGTGGCCGACGAGGCCGCGGCCGGGCTGCCCGCACCCTGGGCGCAGGCCGTGCGCGAGGCGGCGGTACGGGGCGCCGAGGAGCTTCCCGAGGCGCTGGACGAACTCGCCGTGCGCGAGGAGCTGGAGCGCGGCACCTCGCCCCGGCCGCGGTGGTGGCCCGCCGCCGTACTGGCCCAGATGGTGATGACGGGCATTCAGGTCGTGGGCGGGCTCTGGCTGCTGGGGCAGATCGTGGGGGTGCTGACACCGGGCCTGATCGTCCCCGCGCTCGTGATGCTGGGCGGGATCGTCGGCGGCCCGCTGATCGAGTGGGCCTGCGCGGTTGCGGCGCGCGGCCCCGGGCGGCGCTACGGCCAGGAGGCCGAACGCCGGCTCCGCGAGACCGCGGCGGCCTGCGGCCGGGCCAAGGTCCTGGACCCGGTGGCCGCCGAGCTGCTGCGGTACCGGGAGGTGCGCGAGCAGTACGCGGCGGTGGTGGGAGCGGGGTTGGCGGGGACGGGGTGACCCGGTTGAGGGGCGCGGCCCGGCCGTGGGGTCGCCCGGAAGGGTGAGCCGGATTTCCACAGCCCGGGGGTAGTCCACAGGCCCCGGCACACACTCCCCGTCCGGTCCAGCATGGAGATCGACAGCGCAAGGGTTCGATCGACGGCCGGACCGGGCGGGGTTCCCTCTGCCCGGCGCGAGCCGGTGGGTATCGGGCAGGGACGGTACGGGGGTTGAGGGCAGTGAACGAGACGACGGTGACGCTGGTCGGCAATGTGGCCACCCAGGTGGAGTGGCGCGAGACGGCGACGGGCGGGGTGGCCCGGTTCCGGCTCGCGGTGACCGCGCGCCGCTTCGACCGCGAGAGGCAGTCCTGGGTCGACGGGGCGACCAGTTTCTACACGGTGTGGGCGGGGCGGGCGCTCGGCATGAATCTGACGGGCTCGGTCGCGATCGGTGAACCGGTCGTGGTGCACGGGCGGTTGAGGGTGCGGGACGAGGAGCGCAAGGACGGGTCGCGCCGGTTCTCGGCCGACGTCGACGCGGTGGCGATCGGGCACGACATCTCACGCGGGACCACCGCGTTCCGGCGGGTGTTCAAGGGCGAGGCGAGCCCCGTCGAACGGGCCGGCCCGCAGGGGGCGGAGCTCGGCCCGGCGCCGGGCGGCGAGGCGGTTCCGTCCGGTGCCACCGGGTCCGTCCCGGCCGGGAGGACGGGGGCGGTTTCGGCCAAGGACCTCCCGGCGGTGGTATGGGAATCGGCCACGCCGGTGGCCGAGACGGTTCCTCCGACGCCCTTCTAGACGGGGGGACTTGAGGGAGGAACTCGGGGAAGGGGCAGGAGGAGGGAGTACGGGCCGAGGCCGGCCGGTGTCCCGAAACTCCCTTTCTGTCCAGGGGATTTGTCGATAAGCCCAGATGGCACACGTGTTTTGGGATAACGATTGCGAATCGGAATGGTTATCTGATGTCATCCCTGCGGATCGTCGACTTCCGCATCCCTAGGATTCCGGCGTACTCACGGGGCACTTGAGTCTGCCGGCGAGGCACTTCCCCCACGCGCACCTCTCGTGCACGCGCACCACATGCGAAAGCGCCTCGCCCGAAGGGGAATTCTGTGTTTTCAGCCGTTCACGGGCCTACCGCCCGCAAGCGGGGTGCGCTGCGCCTCGCCACCGCCACAGCCGTCACGGGACTCGTCGCGGCCGGTGCGATAGCCGGCGCGGGCACGTCCTTCGCGGACGACAAGCCCGCCGCCTCGTCGTCGGGTGTGCACGCCACCCTCGTCAGCCCGTTCGTCAAGGTGGGCGCCGCGGTGGACATCGACGACCACGGCAAGCCGTCGTCGACCACCGGCGGTCTGTTCGAGCTCAAGGTCGACAACGCGGGCGTCATCAAGACGTACTGCATCGACCTGAACCACCACACGGTGGGCAACGCCACCTACAAGGAAGTGACCTGGGCGGAGTCTTCGCTCGCTGGTCCCGCCAAGGCCGAGGCCGCCGGAAAGATCAACTGGATCCTCAAGCACTCGTACCCGTCGGTGGTTCCGCCCGAGCTGTCCAAGGACATCAAGGGGCAGGCCCTCACGGAAGAGACGGCCGCCGCGGCCACCCAGGCCGCGATCTGGACGCTCTCCGACGACGTAACGGCCACCCCCAAGGACCAGGCCGCGCAGGCGCTGACCAAGTACCTGCTGGACAACGCGACGAAGGAGGAGGAGCCGAAGGCTTCCCTGGGCTTCGACAAGGACGCGGTCTCCGGCCGCCCGGGCGAGGAGGTCGGCCCCCTCACGGTCCAGACCAACGCCAAGAAGGTCGGTCTGGCGATCGCCCCGGGCGCGGCCGCCGGTGTGCAGATCACCGACGCGAACGGCAAGGTCATCACCTCCGCCGTCAACGGCACCCAGGTCTACTTCAAGGTGCCGAAGGGCACCGCCGACGGCTCCGCCAGGGTCACCGCCAGCGCGCAGACCACGGTTCCGGTCGGCCGGGCCTTCGTCAGTGACGGCGAGATCCAGAGCCAGACCTTCATCCTGGCCAGCACCAGCGTCGTGCCGGTCAGCGCGGTGGCCTCGGCCAAGTGGGCGGACAAGGGCGCTGCCCCGGCCGTCTCCGTGAAGAAGGACTGCGTCAAGGGCGGCCTCGACGTCTCGGTCAGCAACAAGGGCACGAAGGCCTTCGACGTGGTCGTGCTCGGCAAGAAGCTGACGGTCCCCGCGAACTCCTCGCAGACGGTCTTCGTGCCGGTCGCGGAGGACGCGAAGTACGACTTCACCATCGCCGACCAGCACTTCTCCGGCGTCCTCGACTGCAAGACGGCCGGCACCGGTACGCCCACCCCGTCCTCGAAGCCCAGCCCCGCCTCGGCGGGCGGCACCTCGACCGGTGGCAGCTCGACCGGGACCAACGGTGGTACCAACCTCGCCGAGACCGGTAGCTCCAGCTCCACCCCGATGATCGCCGGCGCGGCGGTCGTCCTGGTGCTGCTCGGTGGCGGCGCCGTCTTCTTCCTCCGTAAGAAGAAGACCGCGGGCAACTGACCAGCAGCCCGGCAGTCCGGTGAGCTCCCGCTGAGCTGACCCCGACGGCCCCGGTACGCGATCGCGTACCGGGGCCGTTTGCCGTCGCATACGGGGGCCGTCGCATACGGGGCCATGGCATACGGGGGCCGTCGCATACGGGGGTGTCCGCCGTTCTGCCGTGCGGCTTGCCGCGTACCGGCTGCCGCACGGGGAAAACGCGATCCCGGCCACGGCCCGTCACCCCGCGCGACTACCCAGGCCCACCCCGAACGCCCAGGTCGTGGGCCCCCGCCCATACCCGTTTCCCCCGGGGGGTGGCCGTCAGGCAAGATGGGGTGTATCTGCCCACACATCGATCTGCCGGACGGTTTCTCTTGGCTGAGTTCATCTACACCATGCGCAAGACGCGCAAGGCGCACGGCGACAAGGTGATTCTTGATGACGTCACCTTGAACTTCCTGCCCGGCGCGAAGATCGGTGTGGTCGGCCCGAACGGCGCCGGTAAGTCCACCGTTCTCAAGATCATGGCGGGCCTTGAGCAGCCCTCCAACGGTGACGCCTTCCTGTCGCCCGGTTACAGCGTCGGCATCCTCATGCAGGAGCCCCAGCTCGACGAGTCCAAGACCGTCCTGGAGAACGTCCAGGACGGCGCCGCCGAGATCATGGGCAAGCTCAAGCGCTTCAACGAGGTCGCCGAGCTGATGGCGACCGACTACTCGGACGCGCTCCTCGAAGAGATGGGCAAGCTCCAGGAGGACCTGGACCACGCCAACGCGTGGGACCTGGACGCCCAGCTGGAGCAGGCCATGGACGCGCTCGGCTGCCCTCCGGGCGACTGGCCGGTCACCAACCTCTCCGGTGGTGAGAAGCGCCGCGTCGCGCTCTGCAAGCTGCTCATCGAGGCGCCGGACCTGCTCCTCCTCGACGAGCCCACCAACCACCTCGACGCCGAGTCGGTGAACTGGCTGGAGCAGCACCTCTCGAAGTACGCGGGCGCCGTGGTGGCCGTCACCCACGACCGGTACTTCCTGAACAACGTGGCCGAGTGGATCCTGGAGCTCGACCGCGGCCGCGCGCTGCCCTACGAGGGCAACTACTCCACGTACCTGGACAAGAAGGCCGCCCGCCTGAAGGTCGAGGGCCGCAAGGACGAGAAGCGCGCCAAGCGCCTCAAGGAAGAGCTGGAGTGGGTGCGGTCCAACGCCAAGGGGCGTCAGACCAAGTCCAAGGCGCGTCTGGCCCGCTACGAGGAGATGGCCGCCGAAGCCGACAAGATGCGGAAGCTGGACTTCGAGGAGATCCAGATCCCGCCGGGCCCGCGTCTGGGCTCGATCGTCGTCGAGGTCGAGAACCTCTCGAAGGCCTTCGGCGACAAGGTCCTGATCGACGACCTGAGCTTCACGCTGCCGCGCAACGGCATCGTCGGCGTCATCGGCCCCAACGGTGCCGGCAAGACCACGCTCTTCAAGATGATCCAGGGCCTGGAGACGCCGGACAACGGGTCCATCAAGGTCGGCGACACGGTCAAGATCAGCTACGTCGACCAGAGCCGCGCCAACATCGACCCCAAGAAGACGCTGTGGGCCGTCGTCTCCGACGAGCTTGACTACATCAACGTCGGCCAGGTCGAGATGCCGTCCCGCGCCTACGTCAGCGCCTTCGGCTTCAAGGGCCCGGACCAGCAGAAGCCCGCGGGCGTGCTGTCCGGTGGTGAGCGCAACCGCCTCAACCTGGCGCTCACGCTCAAGGAGGGCGGCAACCTGCTGCTCCTCGACGAGCCCACCAACGACCTCGACGTCGAGACGCTGTCCTCCCTGGAGAACGCGCTCCTGGAGTTCCCCGGTGCCGCCGTCGTGATCTCCCACGACCGCTGGTTCCTGGACCGAGTGGCCACCCACATCCTCGCCTACGAGGGCGAGTCCAAGTGGTACTGGTTCGAGGGCAACTTCGAGTCGTACGAGAAGAACAAGGTCGAGCGCCTCGGCGCGGACGCGGCCCGTCCGCACCGCGCCACGTACAAGAAGCTCACCCGGGGCTGATCGCCAGTGGCCCGTCATATCTACCGCTGCCCGCTGCGCTGGTCGGACATGGATGCCTTCGGGCACGTCAACAACGTGGTCTTCGTCCGGTACTTGGAGGAAGCCCGCATCGACTTCATGTTCCGCCTCGCACCGGGTGACGGGTCGCCGTCGTTCCAGGGCGGGTCCGTCGTGGCCCGGCACGAGATCGACTACAAGCGGCCCCTGGTGCACCGGCACGAGCCGGTCATCATCGAGTCGTGGGTGACGAAGATGGGCGCGGCGTCGCTGACCATCTCCTACGAGATCAAGGAGCCCGGCGACGGGGGCCTCGTGTACGTCACGGCGTCCACCGTTGTCGTGCCCTACGACCTCGCGGCGGGGCGGCCGCGGCGGATCACCGCCGAGGAGAAGGACTTCCTGAGGAAGTACCTGGACGACGGCGCCCGCTCCGACGACGGCGCCCGCGCCGCAGGGCAGGAGCGGGCCGCGGCATGAGCGCCGTGCTGGGGTTCGACGATGCCAGGGAGGTGGCGGACCTCGCCGCCTTCCTCGGCCGCCTGATCCACTACGACCGGGCCGCCGCCGTCCGCCTCCAGGCGGGCGGCGGGGCGCTGGCCGTCTTCGGCCGGCCGCCGTCCTTCGAGGTCCTCGCGATCCGCACGGCCCGGCTCGTGGACGCGTCCCTCTCCCTGGACGCGACCGTCTCCGCGGGTGAACTCCTCGAATCCCTCGACGAGTCGGCGGCGACCGCGGGTGTCCCCGTCGCCGTCACCGGGCCGCCGTGGACCGGAGTCCTGCCGCCGCGCGGCGGCTGGCAGCCGGTGCCGGGGCTGCCGGAGCCCGAGCGGATGCGGGGGGCGGTCTCGGCCGCCGTCGCCGAATTCCGTTCCCGGGACGAGGCGTTGCCCGAGTCGCTGCGTACGCGGGCCGAGCGTGAGCGGATCGGGCGCGAGATCTGGTCCCGTACGCTCGGCTCCACCGAGCTGCCGCTGCGGGCCGTGCACGCGGCCCAGTCGCTCGGATTCCTGCGACCCGTACGTGCGCTCGCCTCGGCGGGCGCGCCGTCCGCCCCCGAGCCGGTGGCCCTCTTCGCCTCCGGCCCGTGGCTGAGGCTGCGCACGCCCTACGGCTCGGTCGCGCTTCGCCGCGCGGGTGCGGCGGGGTTGACGGTCACGCCGGCCTGACCGTCCCCTTCCCGGACTTCCCGGACTTCGCGGACCGCGGCTCGCGCCGGGGCGCGGCCCCGGTCAGCAGTGGCTCAGCCCTCGGAGTTGACCATCGAGGCGGCCGCGTACGTCAGATAGTTCCAGAGCGTCCGCTCGTGCTCGGGGGACAGGCCCAACTCGTCGACGGCCGTACGCATGTGGCGCAGCCAGGCGTCGTGCGCGGCCCGGTCGACCGTGAACGGCGCGTGCCGCATCCGCAGCCGCGGGTGGCCCCGGCCGTCGCTGTAGGTGCGCGGGCCGCCCCAGTACTGCATCAGGAACAGGGCGAGCCGCTCCTCGGCCGGGCCCAGGTCCTCCTCCGGGTACATGGGCCGCAGCAGCGGGTCGTCGGCGACGCCCCGGTAGAAGAGGTGGACGAGCCGGCGGAAGGTCTGCTCGCCGCCGACCTGCTCGTAGAAGGTCTGCTCCTGGAGCGTCCCGCGCGGAATCTCGGTCACGTCGAACACCCTCGCAATGCCAGTCGGGCCTGCCCCGGGACAACGCCCGGGGTCCAGGGGCCGTCCCCCGGGAAATGCGGCACGCCTCCATGGTCTCAGACCGGGTGACCGAGGACCGGCGGCGTAGGACCACGCATCGGCAGCCCCGCGACCGCACGCTCCGGCAGCCCCGCGACCGCACGCTCCGGCAGCCCCGCGACCGCACGCTTCCGCCGGCCCCGCGACGGGGGGCGTACGACCACTCGCCTCCGGGGGCCCGGCGCAGCACAGTGGACCTATGAGCGCGGACCTGGCACTGAGGCGGGCCCTGGTGCGGCGGATCGTCGCGGGCGGGGCGCTCGCCGACCCGGCCCTGCGGGCCGCGTTCGAGGACGTGCCGCGCCATCTCTTCGTGCCGTACTACTACGAAGGCGCGCCCGGCGGCCATGTCCGGCTGTGGGGCGAGGACCCCGATCGGGCCCGCCGGGAACGCTGGCTGACCGGAGCGTACGCGGACGCCGCGCTGGGGACCCGGATGCGCGACGGCGACCTCGTCTCCTCCAGCAGCCAGCCCTCCCTGATGGCCCGCATGCTGGAGGCGCTCGACCTGCGCGACGGGGACCGGGTCCTGGAGATCGGCGCGGGCACCGGATACAACGCGGCGCTGCTGTGCCACCGGCTCGGCGAGGCGAACGTGACGACCGTCGACCTCGACCCCGAGATCACCGAGTCGGCCCGGGCCCACCTGGAGGCGGCCGGATACCACCCCGCCGTGATCACCGGGGACGGGGCGCGCGGGGTGCCCGCGCGGGCACCCTTCGACAAGGTCGTGGCGACCTGCACGGTGGGCTCGGTGCCCGGGGAGTGGCCGGCCCAGTGCGGCACCGGCGCGCTGATCCTGGCCCCGCTCGCCACCGGCCTGATCCGGCTGCGGGTGGCCGGCCCGGACCGCGCCGAGGGCCGCTTCCTGCACACCCCCGCCTACTTCGTGCCCCTGCGCGGTACAGGATCGCCGCCGCGGGGCACCCCGTACACGGGCGGCCTGCCCCGCGAGAGCGTCACGAACGAGCTGTTCCGCTTCCTGCTCGAACTGACCGCGGGCAGCCTCGACCCCTACGAGGCGCACGCGCTGTGGCGCCGCGAGCAGCGCCCGCCGCGCGAGCGGTTCGGGGTGACGCTGGACGGTGCGGCCCAGTGGGCGTGGCTGGACGATCCGCAGGGGCCCTACGCCTGGCCCCTGCGGGATCGGCCCTTCAGCCCCGGCGGACGGTGATCGTCGTCCAGGCGCCCACGTGCACCCGGTCGCCGTCCTGGAGCGGCACCGGCACGTACGGCTGGATCGGCTCGCTGGAGCCGTTGACCGTGGTGCCGTTCGTCGAGTTCTGGTCGACGACCGCCCAGGTGCCGTCCGGCTGCTGCACGAGCACCGCGTGCTGGTGCGAGACGCCCGGGTCCTCCGGCGGCACCGACAGGTCGATGTCGGGTGCCTCACCGGTGGAGTGGCGGCGGCGGCCGATGGTGATCTGGTTGCCGGACAGCGGGCGCTGCTGCTCGGGGGAGTACGCGGGCAGGTTGAGCCCGGCCGCCTCCGGGCCGCTGCGCTGCATCATCGCCAGGAAGTAGTCCCGGTCGGGACCGATGGTGATGGACCAGCCGGCCGGCGCCGGGGGCGTGACGGGCTGCGGCCAGTCGTCGTTCCGCTCGGGAGCGGACGGCGGTCCCTGCTGCGGCGCGGCCTGCGGTGCAGCGGGCGGGGCGGGCCGGGACGCGGGCTGCGGCCAGTCGTCGGCGGCGCGCTCCTGGGGCGCTTGCGGTGCGGACGGCGTGCTGGGCTGCGGCCAGTCGTCGGCGGCGCGCTCCTGGGGCGGCTGCGGTGCGGACGGCGTGCTGGGCTGCGGCCAGTCGTCCCCGCGGTCGGGCGCGGGCTGGGGCCAGTCGTCGCCGCGGTCGGGCGCGTTCCTGCGCCCCGGCTCCGGTACGGACGGGGACGGCGGAGGCAGCGTCCAGTCGTCGTCCCGGGCGGGCGCCTGGGGCGGCCGGGCCTGCGGCGGAGCCTGGTGCTGGAAGGCGGGCGGCGGCGGGGGCGGGCCGCCCTGGCCGCCGTTGAACGGGCCCGGCGGCGGAGGCGGCGGGCCGCCCTGGCCGCCGTTGAAGGGTCCGGGCGGCGGGGGCGGCTGCTGCTGGAACGCGTTGGGCGGCAGCTGCTGCCCGGAGCGCTGCGAGGGCTCGCCGGCCAGCGGTTCGGCCGGCCGGTTCATCTGCGAGGGCCGCGAGCTCTGGTACTCGTACGGGTCGCGCGGCGCGGGCGGCGGGCCCTGCTGGAAGGCGGGCGGCAGATTCAGACCCGGGCCGGGGCCCTGCGCGGGGCCGGGGGCCGGGCCGGGGCCCTGTGCGGGCATCGGCTGCTGCGGGGCCAGCGGGGTGTACGAGGTCGCCGTGTTGGTGAGGAAGTTCCAGCGGCACTCCTCGCAGAACGGCGCCCCCGCCTCACGCGGGGTGCGGCACTGCGGGCAGAGCTCGGCCTGGGCGGTGGCGCCCGGATCCCCGGGACCCGGGTAGCCGTACGCGGGCGGAGGCGGGGGAGGCGGCGGCACGGCGCCCATGCGATGGCCGCAGATCTCGCACCAGTCGTCGGAACCCGACTGATGTCCGTTCGGGCAGGTCGGCATGGAGTCGCTTCCCCCTCTCATCATCCGGCCCCGTGGGCCGCGGCGGTTCGGTGGTTCTGAGTGCTGTCGGTACCTCTCGGTACTTCTCAGCGCCTACGGGTACTTCTCGGTGCTTCTTCGTACGACTCGCATGCGTACGACTCGCATGCGTGCGACTCGAATGCGTGCGAATCGAAGCGTTTCGGGCGTAACCACGCACTTCTCGGGCGTAGTCACTTCTTGTTCGCTTCTGGTTACTTCTTGACGCGAACGGTCTTGGTGGAGCGCGTTTCGAGGGTCATCTCGTCCGCTTCCGCGACCTTCGCCTTCAGTCGCACAGTACCTGTCGCCTCGTCCACGACGTCCACCACCTTCGCGAGCAGTTTCGCAGTATCGGCGTTCCCCGAGGCGGCGGCCAGCTGCACCGCCCGGCCCAGCTTCGCGGTCGCCCCGTCCACATCGCCCGACTTGCGGGCATCCAGGCCCTGTTGGATGACCTGTGCCAGTTCGGCCTGTCCCGTGTAGTGCGCGACCTGCGGGTTGATGGACGTGGAGGCCGCCATGTCGTCCGTCCACACCGCCCGCACCAGGCCCTGCGAGAGCAGCTGGGGCGTGCCGCCCTCGCGGTCCGGGACGATCAGCGAGACCCGGGCCGCCAGCATCTCCTGGCCGACATTGGCCTGGGGCACCTGGACGCACACGTGGTAGTCGCGGGACTCGTCCCCCCAGGAGCCGGTCGGATAGTCCCCGGCGCGCGGCCCGGCCTCGGTGCGACGACCTGTCAACTCCTCGACGGTGGGGGCCACTTGCTTGACGAACTGGATCTCCACGCCGACCGGGGTCCACAGGCGCAGAGCCACGTCCGCGACCTCCTTGCCCATCGCGTTCTCCATCATCTGCGTGAAGTCGGCGGCCAGGTTGGCCGGATCCGCGACGATGTCCGCGGTGCCGAGCAGCGCGGAAGAGATCGAGGTGACCTCCTTCACCTCCCAGTCGGTCCCCACGCCGCGGGCGTCGCAGGTGAACCGTCCGGCACAGGCGTCGAGGGCCGCGCGCAGGTCCTCCGGCGACTCGTGCTCGTTGCGCCCGTCGGTCAGCAGGATGCCGTGCCGGATGGGCACGTCCGCCGAGGCGAGCAGCCGGTCGGCCAGCCGCAGCCAGGTGCCGATGGCGGTGCCGCCCCACGAACTCAGCTTGCGCAGCGCCTCCTTGGCCTGGGCGCGGGTCTGGTCGTCGGCGGTGGCCAGGCGGCCGTTGCCCGGGTAGACCTCGCGAGCGATGTGCGTACCGGAGACCACGGCGAAGGCGACGCCGTCGCGCAGGGTGTCGATGGCGGCGGCCGTGGCGTCCCGGGCGTTGCGCATCTTGGTGGGCGGGTACTCCATCGAGCCCGAGCAGTCCACCATGATCACCACGGCCGCGGTGGGCGGCTGGCCCGGTATGTAGGACGGCGAGGCCGAGGCCGTCGTGAAGGGGGCCCCGCCCAGGGTGCCGCCACCGGTCGAGGCGACCGTGACGATCGCGTTGACCTCGCGGCCGCCCTCCGGCAGGAATTCGTTCTGGTACACCTCGACGGAGAACTGCGGCACGGTGGACTTGGAGAAGTTGGCCATCGGAAAGGCTCCTTGAGGCTCCATGGACCTGAAGTGAAAGAAGTCGGGCAAGCGCCGCGCAAGGGGCGCAAAGGGGGAAGCGGGCCTAGTTGTAGGCGGATCCTGCCCCTTGCTCCGCCACCGCGAACGGCAGTACGGCCACTGTTACGTTGTCGTGGCCCCCGCCGTCCAGGGCGTGTCCGACGAGCACCTGGGCGCTGTGCAGCGGCCGTTCGGCGGCGTCCGGCGGGATGACCCGGGCCAGTTCCTCGGCGCCCTCCGCGTAGTTCCACAGGCCGTCCGTGCAGACCACCACCACGCCGGAGCGGTCCGGCTTGAACGAGGCGGTGTGCGGGTCGAGTTCGTAGGCGTCCGCGCCCAGCCAGCCGGTGATGGCGTGGGCCCGCTCGTCCGCGTAGGCGTCGGCCTCGCTCATCAGGCCGGCCGCCACCATCTGCGCGGCCCACGAGTCGTCCTCGGTGAGCCGGGCCGGCGCGGTCGTGCGGTCGTCGGGCACCCAGTACGCACGGCTGTCGCCGACCCAGCCCACCACGAGCAGACCGCCCGCGGAGATGGCCCCCACCAGCGTGCAGGCCGGGGCGTTCTGGTGCCGGTGCTGATCGTGCGCGAGGGCCTGGCCGGGCTGCTGCGCAAGGGAGTTGACGGCCTCGGCGGCCACGAGGATCGCGTCGTGCATCGCCTGCTGGGGATGGGTGCCCTGGGGCAGCGAGACGAGCAGCGCCTCATTGGCGGCGGCGGCCGCCGCCTCGGACGCCTCGTCGGGACGGGTCGCCGACGACACCCCGTCGCACACCACGGCCACGACGGCGGGCGAGCCGTCGGGCAGCGCGGTCGAGGACAGCGCGAAGGAGTCCTCGTTGCGGTGGTGGCGCAGCCCCCGGTCAGTGACCGCGGACACACCGCCGAGCTCCTGCTCCATGTGGTCGCGCTCGCGCGGCTGCGCGTGCCCGCAGTTCTCGCAGTACCCGTCGTCGTCCACCCGGCCGGCCCGGCAGGCCACGCACACCTGGGCGCCGGGCGCGGGGGGCCGGGCCACATGGGTGTCCGGGTCGGGCTCGCCGGCGCGCGGGTCGGGCGCGGGCAGCGGGTACTCGGCGGCGCCCCCGGTCCCGTCCGGTGCGGCGTGCGGCTCGTCCGTCCGTACCGGGTAGCGGAGTTGGGGCTGCTGCTGCGGGGCCGCTGCCACCGGGGACGTCATCTCGATGGTCGGATGGTCCAGCGGCGGCTCGGGCACGGCCGACAGGTCGTACCCGCAGGCCCCGCAGAACAGGTCGCCCGTCTCCAGCGGCTCTTCGCAGCCGGGGCAGGCGGCGAGCTGATGCGTCTGCGACATCGTCACACCCAGGTCCGGGGGCGGAATCGGTTGGCCCGTTCCACCAGGTCGATCCTTTCCTCGCCACGCTGTGCGAGCCGGGCGAGCACCCGGTACGAACGTTCCAGACCGAAGCGCAGGCCCCGCTCTTCCACGTCGCTGCCGAGGAGAACGGTTCTGCTCTGCCCGGCACCGGTGCTCCCCGACAGTACCCAGTCCAGGGCGGTGCCCAGGACCTCGGTCGCCAGCTGTTCACGTCGTACGGGGTCGAGACCGAACGCGTCGAGCGCCTCGACCTGCGCCGAGGCCGCCAACAGGTCGTCGAGCAGCGGGTCGTGCGGCGACCGGCTGCGCAGGCGCGCCCGCACCGCCGCGACCCGGGCCGCCGTGTAGTGGATGGAGGCCTCGGGCACCGACTCCAGGGTGCGCACCGCGCCGGTGCGGTCCCCGGCCGCGAGCTGTACCCGGGCAAGCCCGAACGCGGCGCTCACATAGCCGGGGTCGGTCGTCCAGACCAGGCGGTAGTACTCGGCCGCGTTGTCGAGCTGGCCGAGCACCTCCGCGCACACGCCGAGGGCGAGCTTGGGCGCGGGCTCGCCCGGGAACGCGTCGTAGATCGCGTCGAAGGACAGCGCCGCGTTCTCGTTGTCCCCCGCGGCCAGCGAGGCGAGACCCCGGTACCAGACCACCCGCCAGTCGTCCGGGAAGTCGGTCTCCAGGGAGGCCAGGGCCTTGTCGGCGGAGACCCGCTCGTTCATGTCGAGCCGGGCCCGCAGCTCGCGCAGTCTGCGCTCGATGGAGTTGGCCGGGGCCGAGTGCAGGGCGGTGATCAGCTCGGCGGGCGCGGCCGCGATCAGGCCCGCGAGGAACCCCGCGTTGGGGTCGCTCGGGTCCACGAGCGGCACGGGCAGCGCGAGCGAGGTGCCGCGCGGGTCGAGCGGCACGAGCGCGGGGCCGCCGGGCTGACCGCCGCTCGTGCCCTCGGCGCGGGGCACCGGGACGGCGCCCCGCGCCATCGGCTGGGGCAGGCCCGGAGTGTGCGGGGCGAGGGCGGGCAGCGGAGGGGCGCCCGCCGGGACCGAGGCGAGGGCCGCGGCCGGGACCGACGCGGACGCGAGGGCCTTGCGCGCGCGTCGGCCCACCGGCGCCACCCGGGCCCCCAGGCGCGAGACGTCCCCGCTCTGCGGGGCGAACAACTTCGTGTCGGTGACGCGCAGTTCGGCGCCGAACAGGGTGGACAGGGCGGGCCTGGGGCGGCCCGTCTGGAGCGCCACCACCTCCCGCAGGACACCCGTCAGCTGCTCCGCCATCTCCTGCGCGGAGGCGAACCGGCGGACCGGATCGGGGTCGGTGGCCCGCACCAGGAACCGGTAGAACGACTCGTACTGCCCGAACACGTCGATGTGCTCGGGGTCGGGCAGGCTGTCCGCGTAGACGTTGGTGTAGCCCTGGAAGTCGAAGGTCAGCACCGCGAGCGTGCGCGCCACCGTGTACAGGTCGGAGGCGACCGAGGGGCCGACCTCGGCGACCTCGGGGGCCTGATAGCCGACCGTGCCGTAGATCGCCGACTCGTCGTCGTCCATGCGGCGCACCGCGCCCATGTCGATCAGCTTCAGCTGGTCCTCGGTCTGGATCGCGTTGTCCACCTTGAAGTCGCAGTACAGCAGGTTGCGGCTGTGCAGATGGCCGAGCGCCTCCAGGGCCTCGATGCCGTACGCGCAGGCCTGCTCCACCGGCAGCGGATCGCGCTTGCCCGTCGGCGTGCGGCGCTCGTTGGCGATCTCCTTGAGCGACTTGCCGCCGACGTACTCCATGACGATGTAGCCGTCGAGCGAGCCGGTGCGCTGGTCGAGGTGCTCCACGAAGTTGTAGATCCGCACGATGTTGGAGTGCTCGATCTCGGCGAGGAAGCGCCGCTCGGAGATCGCCGCCGCCATCGCGTCCTGGTCGCCGGTGTCGAGCAGGCCCTTGAGCACCACCCAGCGGTCCGAGACCGCCCGGTCCACGGCGAGGTAGACCCAGCCGAGCCCGCCGTGCGCCAGACAGCCCACCACCTCGTACTGGCCGTGCACGACGTCGCCGGTGTGCAGCTTCGGCACGAACGAGTACGGGTGGCCGCACTTGGTGCAGAAGCCCTCGGTGCGCCCGGGGCGCTCCCCGCGCGAGCGGCCCACCTGGGCCCCGCAGTCCGAGCGCGAACAGAACCGCTTGCGCTCGGGGACCTCCGGGCGCTCCATCACCGCCGAGCGCGGATCGGGCCGCGGCACCTGCGGCACCGACACCAGACCGGCGCCCAGCCGGCTGCGCGCGGACGAGCCGGCCGAGGCGCCCGAGCTGCGCACCGACACCGACCGCGAGGTGGTCGTGCCGCTCAGCGTGGACAGCCGCCCGGAGACCGAGCGCCGCGAGGTGGAGGACCGCGAGGAGCGGGTCGAAGCGCGCGCGGAGGAGCGCGAGGACTGCGAGGCCGATCGGTGGCCGCCGCCGGTGATCCCGGTCGGCGGTGAGGACACCATGCCCGTCGGGGACACGACCGGGGCGAGCCCGCAGGTGTCGCAGTACAGCTCGCCGCCGCCCATGTCCTCGTACGAGCCCGCGCAACCGGGGCGCTGGCACTGGGTGTTCTCGCTCATGATTCCCCCCTCTGGTCCACGGGCCCGGGACTTCTCGGGACCAGGACGTCCGCGGCCGCCCGCTGGTAGCGCAGCACCGCCTCTTCGGCGACGCGCAGATCGCAGGGCGCCGACCACAGCATCCGGCGCGCCGCGTCGTACCGCTCGATCAGGAACGGGTCCTCGGCCATGCCGTGCCGGGCGACCTTCGCCTTGTACGCGTCCAGCCGCCCGCGCAGCTCCGCGCGGACCGCGAGCGGCGCGGTGACCGCGGTCAACGACTCGCGGGCGCGCAGCAGTTCGTCCTCGGCCTCCCGTTCCAGGGATTCCAGGAGCGGCGAGAGGCGGTGCCACTGGGAGTGTCTGCGGTACTCGGCGGCGGCGGCCAGCTGCTCCTGGAGCGCGATGGAGGGGCCGCTCACGGCGGGCACCTCACTGGCCGCGATCTTCGCGAGGACCTCGCCGCGCGCCGAGCGGGCCTCGGCCAGGGTGCGGTCCGCCCGCGACAGGACGTCGCGCAGCCGCGCCAGCCGCTGCTCGGCATCCTGACGCACCGTCAGAACAGCCTCGATCTCCCGGCGTACGTCCTCCAGGGCGCGGGCCGCCCGGTCGTAGCGACCGGTGTCGGGGCGGCCGCCGCCCGGCGCGGAACTGCCCGGCGCGGGCACCCAGAACGCGAGCGGGTCGGAGATCACCTGGGCGCGCAGCTCGGTCAGCTCGGCCGTGATCGACTCCAGGTCGTCGCCCGAGGGGTGCTCGCCGGGCCGTACGCCCACCGAGTGCGCGAGGCCCCGGGTGCGGTGCAGCTCGGCGGCCAGCAGGTCTATCCGCGCGGGCAGCGCCGACCACACCGTGTCGGCGGCGACCACCAGGTCGAGCGAGCGCGCGTACAGCTCGTTCATCCGGTTGACCAGCTCGGCGAGCGTGAACCGCTCGGTGAGCTTCGCCGGGCCGCCGGCCAGGGTGGGGGCGCCGTGCAGGGCGGCGCCCGAGAGCGTCACGGACTCGCCGCGCAGCCGGTCGGTCAGCTCCACCAGATCCTCGCGGCCGGGCCAGCGCCGCCGCGAACGCAGCTCACGGGTGGCTTCGAGGGCCGCCGAGTACGCGTCGAAGTACCCCCAGAGCAGGGTGATCGACTGCTCGGTGGCCGCCCAGCGCTCCTTGGTGACGCCGGTCAGGTCGGCGCCTTCCAGGAGTCTGCGCCCGGCATGGTCCTGGAGGGCGAGCAGCGAGGTCTCCACGGCCTCGTGCTCGGCGCCGAGGCGTGCCAGGGCACGGTCGACCTCGTCCCGGTCCATGACCGGCTCCGGGGGTCCCCCGGTGGAGCTGGGGGAGGATCCCGCGCCCATCGATCACCTCTCCGCTCGTTGGTAGGTCCGGGCCGTCAACCGGCTCATCCCGTCCGGTACTTGGGGGCGGGCGGGCTCGATATGCCGGGCAGGTCGGCGGCGAGCCACTTGCGGTACGCCGTCATCCAGGGGCTGTTGGTGCCGCCGTTGCGGTAGTCCACCAGGACCTGGTTGATCCGCTGCACCAGGTCGCTGTTGCCGAGCTTGACGGCGACGCCGTAGTACTCGGTGGTGAACGGGCTGCCCTTGAGCTGCACCGCGGGGTCCTGGGCGGCCTGGCCCGCGGCGAGCGCGTTGTCGGTGACGATCGCGTCCACCAGGTTCTGCTGGAGGCGGACCAGGCAGTCGAGCTGGTTGGGGACCGTGAAGTCCTGGTAGTCGGCGCCGTGGGCGTTGGCCTTGAGGGCGTCGAAGGCGGTGGAGCCCGCCGCCACACAGACCCGCTTGCCCTTGAGGGAGTCGTCGAAGCCGGTGATGGCGGAGGTCTTGGGGGCGAGCACCTGCTGGCCCGCCTCGAAGTAGGCGGTGGAGAACGAGGCCTGCTTGATGCGGCCGCAGTTGACGGTCATCGTGCGCACCACCACGTCGACCGTGCCGTTCTGGAGCGCGGGGATGCGCTGACTGGTGGGGATGGCCCGGTAGATGACCGCGTTCTCGTCGCCCAGGATGTTCTTCGCTATCGCCTTCACCAGGTCGATGTCGAAGCCTTCGAGGGTGCGGGTCGCCGGGTTGCGGTAGCCCCAGCGGAAGCTGTTCTGGTCGACGCCCGCGATCAGCTTGCCGCGCCGCTTGATGGCGTCGATGTTCGGTCCGTCCGCCGACGACGGCGACAGACTCGCCTCCGGGTCCTTGCAGTCGTCGGCCTTGGCCTGCTCGGCCCGTGCCACCCCGGGGCCCGCGACGGTGGCCGCGTCCGCCGCGTCGCCGTGCCGGGCGAGCGGGACGAGCGCGCCGGCCGCGACCGCCAGGGCGAGGGCCATCCCGGCCACCCCGCCCCAGCCGCGCAGCCGCCCGAGCCCGCGCCGCGCGCTGCGCGGGGCCCGGCCCGTGCCGGGGGCGGCCGGAACTTCCGGGTCCGTCGAGCCGTTCGCGCCGCTCATCGCGACCCCTCTCGCCGATGCGCCGCTCGCGCGTCCGTCGCCGCTGTCCATGCCGCTCACCTGTACTCCGCGAGCCTGCGGCTGATGCCGACGCCGGCTCCGGCCGCCGCGAGCACCGCGAGGAGCGCCGCTCCCAGCGGGAGGCCCGTCAGGGCGCCGTGTCCGTCGGAGGCGGCCGCGGTGAACTGGGCCTGCTCGTGGGCGATCGCCGAGTCGAGTTCCCGGTCCACCTGGTCGAAGCACTCGCCGGTGGAGCCCTTCGCGCCGATGACCTGGGTCAGCGCGCCGTCGTAGTCGCCGCTGTCGTCCGTCGTGCGGGCCGCCGTGTGGCGCTTTCGCCACTCGTTCATGTCGCTGACGGCCTTCACGACGGGGGTCTTGCCCGCCGTGTCGTCGGCGAGGCCCCTGGCGGCGTCCAGCTTGTCGTTCAAGGACGCCATCTCCTTGGTGAACTCCGCCTCGTACAGGTCCTTGCCGTCCGGCGTGAGCACAGCGCCCCTGGCCACCAGCGTCAGGTTCTCGTTGGCGCGGGCCTGGAGCGAGCTGATCCGGGCGTCGTTGAGGACCTTCAGGGACTCCTGGCCGTGGGCCCGCGAGGTCGACAGGTCCGAGGAGGCCACCGCGTGCCCCACCACCAGCCACAGCAGCACCACCGTGGCGGCCGCGGTCGCGGCGAGCAGGCCGTGGTTGAACACCCGGTTGGTGCGCAGGTAGTTGCGCCGCTGGACCGCCACGAGTCCGGCCAGGGCCACCACGCCGAGCGCGATCGCCGCGTACGGCCAGGTGTCCGCCTGGTCGTAGTCGTCGTAGAGGCGGCCCGTCTCGGCCTCGTACAACTTCTGGGCCGCGGGCAGCAGGCTGGTGCTCATCTTCTGGTTGGCGAAGCGCAGATAGGCGCCGCCGACCGGGAAGCCCTGCCGGTTGTTGGCGCGCGCCTGCTCGACCAGGCCGTTGTAGAGCGGCAGTTGTTCGTTCAGGGTGGCTATCTGCTGGGCCGACTCGGCGGACCCCGAGGTGTTCGCGGCCGCCTTCACCAGCAGACGGGAGGCGGTCGCGATGTCCGTGTCGTACCGCTTGCGCACGTCCAGCGGCTCCTGGCCGCCCGCCAGGAATCCGCTCGCGGCGGCCGTGTCGGCGTCGGCCAGGGAGCGGTAGATGGAGGCCGCGTCCGCGCTCAGCGGCTGGCTGCGGCTCACCACGTCGCCCGCCGCGGCCGAGCGGTCCGAGACCTCCCAGGCGGTGATCCCGCCGAAGGCCACGACGAGCACCGCCACCACCGCACCCATGATCCACAGGCGGCCGGGCTCGGTCGTCGCGGCGGCCCGCAGCCGCTCCCGCGTCTCGGCCCAGGCCCGGTGCGTGCCGGGCCGTGGCTGTCCCGCGGACCGGGTCGCGGACTCCCGCGTCCCCGGTTCGCGCACGTTCGGCGGATTCGCCACCTGACCTCCCCCTCGGTCGCTGCCTAGGCAGTATGGCCGCAGGGACCGACAAGCATCCAGGGTTGTCTGGATCTTGTTACCTGCCGCACGCGCCCCTCGGGGTGCCCGGCGGGCCCCCTCGCCCCGTCCTTCCTCCCCACCATGTATACGCAAGGGCGATCCCATCGGTTCCCCGGGGGCCCGGCCGGTATTCCCGCTACGCGTACCGGGCCCGCAGCCGTGCGTAGGCGCCGGCGGGCGCCGACAGGTGGTCGAGGCCGAGCAGCCCCGCGCCGAGCACCGGCGAGGCGGTCACCACGAGCGGCTCCGCCTTGGGCGCCCGGATCCCGAGCAACTCCCTTACTCCGTCGTCGAGTTGGGGATGCCGGGCGGCGAGTACGCTGCCTCCCAGCAGGACCGGCGTCGGGACGTCGAGCAGGTCGAGCCGGTCCAGGGCGACCGTCGCGAGTGCCACGATCTCCTCGGCCTGCCGGTCGACCAGGGAGCGCGCCACCGCGTCCCCGGCCGCCGCGACCTCGAACAGCACCGGGCTCAGCTCGTGGCGGCGCGCGAACGGCAGCCTGCCCAGGTGCAGCGCCTCGATCAGCTCGTACATCGAGGCGAGCCCGAAGTGGGCGGGCAGCGCGGCCGTGAGCGCGGTCGGGGCGCCCCGGCCGTCCTCGGCGCGCGCCGCGAAGAACAGCGCCTCCTCGGCGAGGCCGCCGCCCCCGCCCCAGTCCCCGGAGATCTTCCCGATCGCGGGGAAGCGGGCGGTCCGTCCGTCCGGGGTCATGCCGACGCAGTTGATGCCCGCGCCGCACACCACCGCGACCCCGCGCGGTTCGGCGCCGCTGGGCAGCCCGGCGCGCAGTATCGCGAAGGTGTCGTTGTACACCCGCACCGAATCCCCCCAGCCGCGCGCCTCAAGGGCGGCCGCCAACTCCCGCTCCTCCACCGGAAGATCGGCGTTGGCCAGACATGCCGAGACGTGCGCGACCCGTAGCGGCCCGGGGACGCGGGAGGCGAGGCGGGCCTCTTCCACCGTGGCGGCCAGCACGCGCAGAGCCGCCTCGACGCCCACCGCCGGGGGCCGGAAGCCGCCGCCCCGGGCCGCGCCGAGGACCGTGCCGTCCCCGTCGATCAGGGCCACGTCGGTCTTGCTGTTGCCGGCGTCGATCGCCAGCACACTCAGGCCCACGAAAGGTGCTCCCGGTTGTGCGCGATCAGCCGGTCGGTGAGCCCGTCGGCGTAGTCGTACTGCCCGACCAGCGGGTGCGCGAGCAGTGCCCGGAACACCCGGTCGCGCCCGCCCCGCAGCGCCGCTTCGAGGGCGAGGTCCTCGTACGCGGTGACGTGGGCGATCAACCCCGCGTACAGCGGGTCGAGTTCGGGCACCGCGAGCGGGACCGCGCCGGCCCCGTCCACCCGGGCCGGCACCTCGATGACGGCGTCGTCCGCGAGGAAGGGCAGCGTGCCGTTGTTGTACGTGTTGACGACCTGCACGGGGCTGCCCCCGTTGCCGAGCAGCGAGGCCGCGAGGTCGACGGCCGCCTCCGAGTAGAAGGCGCCGCCGCGCTTGGCGAGCAGCCCGGGCTTCTCGTCGAGCGTCGGATCGCCGTACAGGGCCAGCAACTCCCGCTCCATCGCGGCCACTTCGGCGGCCCGCGACGGCTTGGTGCCGAGCTCGCGCACCACCTCGTCGTGCGCGTAGAAGTACCGCAGGTAGTACGAGGGCACGACGCCGAGCCGGTCGAGGACCTGCCGGGGCAGGCGCAGGTCGTCGGCGATGGTGTCGCCGTGCTCGGCGAGCAGCTTCGGCAGGACGTTCTCGCCCTCGGGCCCGCCCAGCCGCACCCCGAGCTCCCAGGTGAGGTGGTTGAGGCCGACGTGGTCCAAGTGGACCTCACCGGGCGTCACTTGGAGAAGCGCGGCGAACTTGCGCTGGAGCCCGATGGCCACGTTGCACAGGCCGACCGCCTTGTGCCCGGCCTGGAGCAGGGCGCGGGTCACGATGCCCACCGGGTTGGTGAAGTCGATGATCCAGGCGTCCGGGTTGCCGCGGCGTACGCGCTCGGCGATGTCGAGCACCACCGGCACGGTCCGCAGCGCCTTGGCGAGGCCGCCCGCGCCCGTGGTCTCCTGGCCCACGCAGCCGCACTCCAGCGGCCAGGTCTCGTCCTGCTGGCGGGCCGCCTGGCCGCCGACGCGCAGCTGGAGCAGCACGGCGTCCGCGCCCTCGACGCCCGCGTCCAGGTCGGAGGTGGTGACGATCCTCCCCGGGTGGCCCTGCTTGGCGAAGATGCGCCGGGCGAGCCCGCCCACCAGCTCCAGGCGGTCGGCGGCCGGGTCGATGAGGACGAGCTCGCCGATGGGCAGCGTGTCCCGCAACCGGGCGAAGCCGTCGATGAGTTCGGGGGTGTAGGTGGACCCGCCCCCCACTACTGCGAGTTTCTTCGGCCGGGGGTTCGGGGGTTGTTCCCCGGGGGATTGCAGCATGCGTGTCAGCCCTTCACTCCGGTCAGTGTGACGCCCTCGACGAAAGCCTTCTGCGCGAAGAAGAAGACGAGGATCACGGGGGCCATGACCAGAACGGTCGCGGCCATGGTCAGGTTCCAGTCGGTATGGTGCGCGCCCTTGAAGGACTCCAGGCCGTAGCTCAGCGTCCAGGACGCCGGCGTGTCGGACGCGTAGATCTGCGGTCCGAAGTAGTCGTTCCAGGCGTAGAAGAACTGGAAGAGCGCGACGGCGGCGATGCCCGGCCGGGCCATCGGCAGCACCACCTTGATCAGCGTGCGGAACTCCCCGCACCCGTCGACCTTCGCCGCGTCCAGGTACTCGTTGGGGATGGTCATCAGGAACTGCCGCAGCAGGAAGATGGTGAACGCGTCACCGAACGCCAGCGGGATGATCAGCGGCCACAGCGTGCCGGCCATGTCCAGCTGCTTCGCCCAGAACAGGTACATCGGGATGATGATCACCTGTGGCGGCAGCATCATCATCGAGATGACCAGCATCAGCGACAGATTGCGGCCGCGGAAGCGGAACTTGGCGAGCGCGTAGGCCACCGGCACCGACGACACCACGCTGAGCACGGTGCCGAGTCCGGCGTAGAGCAGGGTGTTCTTCCACCAGGTCAGGAAGCCCGGGGTGTCGAACACCTTGCGGTAGTTGGACCAGGCCCAGTGGTGCGGGACCAGGTCCCGGGTCAGGGTCTGCTGGTCGTCCATCAGCGAGGTCAGCAGCAGGAAGACGAAGGGCAGCACGAAGAACAGCGCGGCCGCGACGCCGAGCGAGTGCACCGCGATCCATTGCAGCAGGGCCTTGCGCCGGGCGACCTTGGCCGCCGGGCTGACGGCCTCGGCCTCCGGCGGCTTCGGTGCCTTGGGCGCCTCCGGTGCCTTCAGGGCGTACGTCATGTCACTCACCTGCCTGGATCAGTCCGCCGCGGCGCTTCATGAGGAGCGCCGTGAAGACCATGGAGAGGGCGAACAGGACCAGGGCGACCACGCACGCCGAGCCGTAGTCGAAGCGCTGGAAGCCCAGGTTGTAGACGAGCTGGGGCAGCGTCAGCGTCGACTTGTCGGGGTAGCCGGGCTCGAACTGCTGGCCCGAGTTGCCGATGATGCCGGAGGCGACCTTGCCCGCCACCAGCGGCTGGGTGTAGCTCTGCATCGCCTGGATGACGCCGGTGACCACGGCGAACATCACGATGGGCGAGATGTTCGGCAGGGTGACGTAGCGGAACCGCTGCCAGGGCGAGGCGCCGTCCAGCTCGGCGGCCTCGTACTGCTCCTTGGGCACGTCGAGCAGCACGGCCATGAAGATGACCATCAGGTCCCCGACGCCCCACACCGCGAGCAGGGTGAGCGCGGGCTTGGACCAGGACGGGTCGGTGAACCAGTTCGGGGCCGGGATGCCCAGGTCGCCCAGGAGCGAATTGACCGGCCCGGTACCGGGGTTGAGCAGGAAGACGAAGCCGAGCGTGGCCGCGACCGGCGGGGCGAGGTAGGGCAGGTAGAACAGCGTGCGGAAGACGCCGACACCCGTCTTGATCTTGGTGATCAGCATGCCGACGCCGAGCCCGAAGACCACCCGGCAGGCGACCATCACGACCACCAGCCACAGCGTGTTGCGCAGGGCGGGCCAGAACAGCGGGTAGTCGCCGAACACGTACGACCAGTTCTTGAGGCCGTCGAAGGTGGCCGCGCCGAAGCCGTCGTAGTGGGTGAAGGAGAAGTAGACCGTGGAGATCAGCGGATAGGCGAAGAAGACGCCGAACCCGATCAGCCAGGGCGAGAGGAACGCCAGGGTCCGCAGCGCCGAGCGGCGGTGCTTGGAGCGCAGTGTGTACGTGGTGCTCATGGCCGGCCTACTTCGCCTGCGCGATCGCGGCGTCGATCTCCTGGGCGGTCCTGGCGAGCCCCGCCTTGATGTCGGTCTGCTTGCCGCTCTCGATGTCGTAGCCGAGGTTCTGCAACGACACCAGGTACTGGCCGCCGTTGACGGAGGCCGGTGAGGTGGTGGAGTTCGGGTTCTGCGCGATGTCCAGGAAGGTCTTGAAGCGCGGATCGGCCTTCAGCTTCGGCGACTTGAGGGCGTCGAAGGTGGAGGGCACGTTGTGGATCGCGTTGGCGAAGTTCACCACCGCGTCCGTGTCGGTGGTCAGGAACTTCACCAGCTCCCAGGCCGCGTTCTGCTTCTTCGAGGTCGCGGCGATGCCCGCGATGGTGCCGGTCAAGTAGCCCTTGCCGTGCGTCGCCCTCTGATCGTCGGGTACGGGCAGCGGCGCCACCCCGATGTCGAACTTGGGCTTGCTGTCCAGTGCCATGCCGAGCCGCCACTCGCCGTCCATCGCCATCGCGACCTGGCCGGTGTTGAACGGGTTGGTGTCGCCGTACTCCTCACCGAAGGACGAGCGGTACTTCTCCAGCTTGGCGAAGCCGCCGAGGCCGTCCACGAGCTGCTTCTGGAAGGCGAGGCCCTTCTCGAACGCCGGGTCCTTGGCGATGTTCGACTTGCCGGCGGTGTCGAAGTACGTCGGTGACCACTGCGCCAGGTAGTGCTCGGTCGTCGTCTCGTAGGCGTGGTAGTTCGGCATGAAGCCGAGCTGCTCGTAGGAGTCGCCCTTGGGCTTGGTCAGCGCCTTCGCGTCCGCCTCGAACTCCGACCAGGTGGTGGGCGGGGCGTCGATCCCGGCCGCCTTGAAGGCGTCCTTGTTGTAGTAGAGCGCGTAGGAGTCCCCGAGCAGCGGCAGCGAGCAGCGCTTGCCCTGGAACTGGGTGTATTCGTTCATGGTCCTGGGGAACGTCTTCGCCGGGTCGATGCCGTCCCTCTTCAGGAACGGGGCGAGGTCGACGAAGGCGTTGGACGAGCAGAACTTGCCGACGTTGTTCGTGGTGAACGACGACACCACGTCCGGGGCGTTGGAACCGCCCGCGCGCAGCGCCTGGTTGATCTTGTCGTCGTTGATGTTGCCGACGACCTTCACATGGATGTTGGGGTGCGCGCTCTGGAAGGCGTCCACCTCGGCCTGGATGGCCTTGACCTCGTTGGGCGCGCTCCAGCCGTGCCAGAAGGTGATCGTCGTGTCCTTGGACGCGTCGTCCTTGGCGCTGGTGTTGCTCTGCCCCGTACAGGCCGAGGCGAACAGGGCTATGGAGGCGGTCGCGGCCAGTACGGCGGCCGACTTCCGGCGGAATGCGGGCATGGCGGTGTCTCCCGGGGGGCGAGGGGTTGGCGTTGGCGCGAGGTGTCGGGTGGGGCGGGCCGCACGGTGGACGGGCGGGCCGCCGAGGCTGCCGGGTGGGGCGAAGGGCGGTGGTTCAGCGCGAGGTGTCGAAGACCTCGTCGCGCGTGGTGGCGAGCGCGGCCTCCAACGCCCCGCGCAGTACGGGTAGTTGGGTCACCTCGCCGATGACGAGCCGGGGACGGGAGGCCGCCAGCTCGCCCAGTTCGGTCTCGACCAGTGCGCGCAGTGGCTCGCCCCCGGCGGCGAGCAGCCCGCCGGAAAGGACGACGAGCTCGGGATCGAGCACGGCGACGAGGGAGGCGAGGCCGGTCGCGAGCCCGGTCGCGAAGGCATGGAGGAGTTGGCGTTCGGGACCGTCCCCGGCCTGCGCGCAGCGCGCGATCAGGGCGGCGGCCACCTCATTGACGGTTCCGCCCGGGATGTCGGTGACACCCAGACCCCGGGCGATCCGGGGCAGTGCCTGACCGCCGGCCAGCTCCTGGAAGCCGCCGGAGTTCGCCTTGGTGACATGCCGTACGAGCGGGGCCCCCGGCACCGGAAGGAACCCGACCTCGCCCGCGCCGCCGGTGAAGCCGCGGTGCAGCCGCCCGCCGATCACGAGCGCGGCACCGAGGCCGCCCTCGTTCCAGAGCAGGACGAAGTCGTCGTGGTCCCGGGCCGCGCCCAGGCGCTGCTCGGCGATGGCCGCGAGGTTGACGTCGTTCTCGTACTCGACCGGCATCGGCAGGGCCGCGGCGAGCTCGTCGAGGAGCGTGGGGGAGTGCCAGCCCGGCAGGTGGGAGGCGTAGCGCAGCCGTCCGGTGCCGGGGTCGAAGGCGCCCGGGGTACCGATGACGACCCGGTGCAGATCGCCCCGGACGAGCCCGGCCGCCTTCGCCGCGCCGTCCAGGGCGCCGGTGACCTGCCGCACCGCGGACGCGGCCCGCCGCCCCGGGGTCGCGACCTCGAACTCCCCGACGACGCCGCCCGCCACATCGGCGACGGCGGCCCGGATCCGCTCGGGTGTGACGTCGACTCCCGCGACGTGGGCGGCGGTCGCGTTGACCGCGTACAACTGGGCGTTGGGCCCCGGCCGCCCCTCGGTGGTACCCGTGGCGACGACGAGCCCGGCGGCCTCCAGCCGGGCGAGGAGCTGGGACGCGGTCGGCTTGGAGAGCCCGGTGAGCTTTCCGATCCGGGTCCGCGAGAGGGGCCCGTGCGCCAGCAGCAGATCGAGCGCGGCCCGGTCGTTCATCGCGCGGAGTACGCGCGGAGTCCCCGGGGTGGTACCGGCCACGACGAATCCCCCTGCCCTTCGGGGCTCTCCGGGGCCCTTCGGGCGCCCGCTTCCCCAGCACTGTTAGGAAAGTTTCCTGTTGGTTGGGAGGAACGTAGGACGCCCGTCATCGGCCCGTCAATGGGTGCGGCCGGTTTACCTGGGTTCGCCCCGGCTCAGCCTCGCCGCCGACCGCCGAGGACGATCCCGGCGGTGAACGCGGCCCAGGCGGCGGGGGTGAGGTGCAGGACCGGCCCCGGGGGTGTCTTGGAGTCCTGTACGGCGACGGTGTGGGGGATGTTGAGGGCGACCTCTACGCAATCGCCCGACAGGGTGCTGTAGCTAGACTTCACGAAGTGGAACGCGGCCATGATTCACAACCCTTTGCGGATGGTGTCGATGAGGGCGGCAGAGTCGACCTGGGACAGGCTCAGCCGAGCCGTGCGGTCGAAGAAGGCGCCGTAAGCGGTGCCTTCTTCCGCACTCTCCGCCCAAACGGTAGATCCGATCGTGTCGATGTGTACGACGTCCGCCGCACCCGCCTCGGCGAAGGAGATGACGTTGAAGGCCCCCGCCATGCAGGGGTGTGCACCTGCGTGGAAGGGAAGAACTTGCAGGCTGACATTGGGTAGTTGGGCAACATCAAGGAGATGTCCCAACTGCTTGCGCATGGCTCCTGGACCTCCGACGAGCTGGCGCAATGCCGCTTCCCAGACGACGGCGTACAGCTGAAGTGGAGAAGGGCCCAGCAGGCGTTCCTGACGCTTCTGCTTCACCGCCACCCAGCGTTCGATGTCGTCGGGGTTCTCCCATGTGCCCTCGCTGACGCCAAGTGCACGTGTGTAAACGGGAGTCTGGAGCAGACCAGGGACAAGGCATTGCTGCCAGGCCCGAACCCTCGTCGCGACGTCCTCCATCGCGATGTATTCGGCCAGCGCGCCGGCGTGCGGCGAGTGCTGCCACCACCCCTTCGCCTTGCGCCGCTCGCGGTCCAGCTTGGCCAGCTCCAGAAGTTTGCCGACTTTCTCGGTGTCGGCCAGTCCATAGAACTCGCACAGCGCGCGAAGGTCGGGGTCGCGCATCGGGACCCAGCCGCGCTCCATCTTGACGATCTTCGAGTTGGTGGCACTGATGACCTGGGCGGCCTGTTGTTGGGTCCTGCCCGCCGCGTCGCGCAGCCGCAGAAGTTCGCCACCGAGTCTGCGTCCCAGGACAGTTGAGGTCCGATTGCCCTGCTGAGCTGATCCGTTCACGGGGCAAGTCTGGCCTCTGGGAGTGGACCAGTCGACTCCCCTTCACTCGTTGGGGACAATTATCCCCGAACGACTTGCATCCGTTTCAGCTTGCTCAATAACGTCGCTCACCAACAAGCCATCTGGCTAAGCCAGTTGACGGAAGTGCACCGCTCTGCCCCTGCCCCGCACGGGAGAACGGCATGGCCACCGTCGGCGCCGACCCGCACAAGGAGGTGCGTGTCCATGGAGGACCGCGAGCAGGTGTCCGCGTACGCGGACTGTCTCGACTACACCCCCACCGCCCGCAGCGTCAGCCTCGCGCGGAGAAGGGCCGCCGCCCTCGTCGCCGCGTGGGGGCATCCCGAACTCGCCGGTGACGCGGCGTTGTTGGTCAGTGAGCTGGCCACCAACGCCCTACTGCACGGCTGTCTGCGGGACCGGCTGTTCCGGGTGCGCCTCACGCTGGGCGCCTCTGCCCTCCGGATCGAGGTCAGCGACCCGCGCGGAGAAGCGCACCCGTGCCCGCGCGTGGCGGCGGACGACGAGCAGTTCGGCCGGGGGCTGCTGCTGGTCGGGGTGCTGGCCGACCGCTGGGGTACGGAGTCGCGGACGGTCGGCAAGACGGTGTTCGCGGAGTTGGCGATCGGAGCGGTCGGGGGCCGCCGGGGGTCGGCCTCGGTTCGGAACGACCGGCCGGCCACCCTGTGACAAGGGGACTCCCGTAACAGGGGAGTGTGGCGGTCATCTCCGGTTCATCAAGGGTGACCGGCCGGGACGCCCTCCGGCGAACAGGACGGACAGGACGGACAGGACGATCAGGATGCCGCAGTCTTCTCGGCCAGCTTCTGGAATTCGCCGAGGTCGTAGTTGGCGAGCGTCGAGTCGAGGTTGGTGAGCGCGCCGAGATGCTCGATGAACCCCTTCGGGTCGTACTCGATCTGTAGGGTCACCCGGCTCGTCGTATCGCTCAGACGGTGGAAGGTGACCACGCCGGCGTGATCGACGCCCTCCACGGTGTGCCAGGCGATCCGCTCCTCCGGGATCACTTCGGTCAGTTCCGCCACGAAGTTCTTGTCGGCACCCGGGATCTCCAACTGCCAGGCGAAACGCTGCCCGTCGAGCCGGTCCACACGACGTACGTGGCTCAGGAACTTCGGCCACCGGTTCACATCGCTCCAGAGGGCCCAGGCGACGGAGACGGGGGCTTTGACATCGACGGTTTCCACGAGGGATGCGGACACGTGCTTCGCCTTTCGGTCGTCGGACTCCGGCTCGGAAGGACGTCAATTCCGGGTAGCCGTTCTGGGTAGCTGCGTACCCCGCCGCGTACCCCGTCGGCGATGGAGGATTCGCTCCCGGCCCCGCTCTTCCCTCGGCCTCGGCGAGAACGGGCCACCCTCCGCAGAGGCCGGTCCTCCTCAGGGCCGGTGGGACGGGGGGAGGCTCCTCCGCTTGCGCCGTGAGTGCTCGTTGGCGGCCAGCAACGAAACCCACGTCAGGACGGAGAAGGCGGCCAACGTGATTCTCCCCGTCCCATCTCTTTCGACCACCCGCAGCACCAGCAGGGCCACACTGAGACAGAGCATCGTCAGGCAGAGCCATGAGCCCCATCGGTTGACCGACCTCGCCCATAACGACACGGCGTGGGAACCAGAATGTGAACGTCGCCTCACGAATCCCCCTGTCTCCGGGAGTGGTCGCCCTTCTGCCCGTCCCTATCCGCCGCGACATCCATCGCGGCGTAGGCGAAGGACCCCGCCACGGCCCCCAGGGCCAAGGCCAGGGGCACGCTGAGCAGTGACTCCAACCAGCCCTTCCGCAACACGAGTTTCCAGAGCAGGAACGAGAGCAGGTAGATGGGGATGACGTAGAAGTAGAGCCGACGGACTACTCCGCGACCAATGGTTTTCGCCATGCTCCCCCCTTGCTCTCAGTCCTGCTTTATCGTCGGCGGTGCCACAGGAAGAAGCGGACCTTCTGCCTCACGGGTGCTGGTGGAACGGACGCGCGCGAGGACATTTCCGGGGCGCGGGCGCGGGCGCGGTGCCGTGCCTCTCCCCGTTCCTTGCCACGGAGTTGAGAGTTCCCGCGGACCACCGCACAAATCCCCTGCCGAGGTGGCTAGTTGTGGAGGCGACGAGTCCGGTCCGGTGACAAGGCCGGCGCGCCGCAGCGGAATGCGGGCCTCCTTGAGCGGGCCTCCTTGACTCGCGGCGCCGGTGCCGCCCTTGTTGCCTAGTGTCTCCTCAGGGCGGCGATGCATACGACACAGCCTGGTAGGACCGCCAAGGCGCTCATCAGGCCCGGCCTCCACTCGCCGAGGGCGAGCGATGCCACGACGAGGCACGTCATGAACACCACGTACCCGATCAGGAGGACACGCATCCGGGGGCCGGGCTTCCACCTGCCAGCCATGGAGAGGTCTCCCGCCTACTGGTGGCCGTGCTCTCCGCCGATGAGTTTTCCTGGCCGCCGGGAGAGCTCGGTGCGACCTTCAACTCGGCTCTCAGTGTGGCTGGTTGGGCCTGCCCCTGCGTCGAGACCGCACGGCTGCCATCCCGGAGCCGACGGCGAGAAGTACGGGAAGTGGTGCCACCCACGCCTTCGTGGCGGATGCGCCCGTCAAGGTCATGATCACGCCCCCCAGTACATAGATCGCCAGAAAGGCCAATGCGAGGTTGGCAACGGGATGGCCACGGGTGCGATCCTCGAACTCTTCAACGCGTCCCATCATGTACGTGCTGTACCCGCATCATGTCGCCGCACGCTGTCGGATTGAGAAGAGTGGGCCGCCTGCCGCTGCGGGCTGCGGGCGGCCCGAGAATGATCAGCGCGAGATTGCCATGTCGAGGAGGAAGAGGAGCAACCCGAAGCACCCCAGAGCAATCCCGATCCGCACCAGCCGGGTGAGCATCTTGTTCCTCCTGCCGTTGTATATGGGTCCGCAGGTCCGTGGAGGCTGTGGCAGCTATTTGCGTCTCGCGCGGCCTATCATGGCTGCCACCACTATGACTACTGCAATTACCACTAGCAGGGCTATGATCGGTGTCCCGGACGGCCAACCCTTGTAGGCCATGGTCATCGCTTCTTTCATTTCGCCTCGCAAGCGTGTGACAGGCCGGAATTTCGTGTGGTGCGGCTACCTCGGGCATCCCCAGCAGGCTTGGCTGGTGTCGCCGGTGCCGGTGTACTGTGGTTATTTATTGCGCCAGATGAAATAGTATGCGCAGATGGCAACGAGCGAAATGAGAAACACGCTCAAGATCAATGTCGCCGGGGCGTCCGTGGAGGGAGCGATAATGACTGCCATCCTTCGCATGATTCCTCTCTTAGTTCGCAGATGCAGATAGGTATCGGAATGAATGCGGTTCCGAAAGTTATGGCGTCAATCCCGACCAGAGGTGACGTGTATCCGGGAGGCCGCGAGGCGTCGAGCCTGCGTGCGTGCTGCGACGGAGTTCGCGAGCGGCGGTCTCAAGCGCGTGCCTGCTTGAGACCGCCGAGTCGTTCAGCGCATACCGGACGTGCTCATCTTCCCTTGTTCCATCATTCGCCGATCAGGTAGCTCCCGATCAGAGCGACAACCCCAGCGATCAGAATGTAGATCAGGTTGTCCATGGGGCTCCAACCTTTCTCTGGAGGTTGTGGTCGTAGGTGCGGGTGCCCATGGTGTAGAGGCCGGTGGGGTCGAGGTAGGTGTCGGCATGGCGGAAAGGCTGGGGGACTGCTTCGACGGCGTGGGCTTGTGTTTGCTGAGCTACATCTGGGTGAGGTAGTACACGACGAAGAAGATCAGCATGACGCAGACGGCCCAGAGAGCTGGTCCGCTCACTCGTTTCCGGTTCATGCTTCCTCGTTTCGATCCGTCTCCGCGTTATTTGAAGCCAGGTACGAATGGCCCAAATATCCCGGCGGCCACACCACCGAAGACGGCGCTTTCTGTGCTGACACCCAGTGCGGCTGCGGGGCCACCGGCGGCAGCTCCTGCCCAGAGGCCTGCTGGCACACCTCCGGCTACGGCACATGCGACCCCCGCCGTAGCGCCGCATGCAGCCCCTACCACCGCAGCTGCCACCCCCACCGCCGCTGTCGCGACGGCTCCGACCACGAAGTCCTTCCAACCGCAACGGTCAGCAGCCATAACGTGTCCACTCGTTGAGGGTTCCCGTCGGCTCGCGGACAAATCCCGTGTCCTGGCTGCCGGTTGTGGACGCGGCGAGTCCGGTCTGGGTCTGGTGGAACCAGGTGTCGCCGATCCGGATCCGTTCGGTGTTTCCGGTGTCGGCGTTCTCCACGGCGTAGGTGGTCGAGCCGGCCGTGATCGAGGTCTGCTGGCCGAAGTCGTTCCAGGATTCGCCGGTGCGGGCGGCTCCCCCGCCGGGCGTGGCGGGCTACCGCCGCGACCACCGAGAGGCGGGTACGGGATCTCGCGCGCCCCCTGGGCATGCCGAACGAGGGTGTGTGCATGGCTTTCCCCTACGGAAGATTCGCCCCGGCAGCCCCACTGGCCCCGGGAGGGCACACACGCTCACACAGACATCCGAAAGAAACGCCCCTCTTTTCCCCCTAACAACCGTTCCATGTGCGCCAGTTCAGAACAGAGGCAGGCAGTCCATTTGGCGCCGGGCCAGGCGTCCGAGCAGCCCCTGCAGGCCAGGACCCGTCGAGACGTGACGCAAACACCCCGGCCGGAATTCGCCCCTCCATGGGGCCTGGGCCGCCCGTCGCGGACCGATGGGCGGCGGAGCTAAGCCTTCCGGGTCAGGAGGTGGACCTCCCTGTACTGGCGGCGGTCCGTGGGCTGGGGTTCGCGGATCATGCGGGCCACCTCCGTCAGGCCCGATGCGCGCAGCAGTGCGGAGAGGTGGTCGGGCCACCAGCGGTGGGCCGGGGCGACCGCATGGTCGAAGCCCTGTGTCGGGTGGGTCGCGTCGTCGCTCGCCCAGAAGCCGATCAGGAGGTGGCCGCCGGGCGTCAGTACGCGGGCGAACTCGGCCGTGATGGACGGGAGTTGAGTTGGCGGGGTGTGGATGATGGACCAACGTGAGAGCGCCCCGGCCAGTTCGCCGTCGGGGATGTCGAGGGCGGCCATCGAGCCCGTATCGAACTGGAGCTCCGGGTATGCCTCTTGAGCCAGCTCGATCATCGCGGGGGAGGCGTCGACGCCGAAGGCCGTAAGGCCGAGGCCCGCCAGATGGGCCGTGATGTGGCCCGGTCCACACCCCAGGTCCGCGACACGGCCTCCGCCGCCCGTCCGCACGGCCTCGGCGAACACGCTCAACATGGCCCGGTCCAGGGGGCTTTCGTGCAGCGAGTCGCGGAACAGTCGGGCATAGGTGGGGGCGGCGGTGTCGTAGGCCTCGCGGGTGGCTGCCAGGGAGTCGTCGTGTTCGGGCATGCGGGTGACGGTAGTTCCGGCGTGGTGCGCGCTCAATTCGGCCGGTCTCGCGGCCGGGGAGTTCCGGCGTGGTGCGCGCTCACTGCGGTCGGTCTCCGCCGAGTTACTCACCGAGGCACCGGGGCACCGGGGTCGGGGAAGTTTCGTCCGGGCGGTGGCGTGACCGGGGAGACTTTCCTGTCTCCTGCCCCTGCCTCCTGCCTCCTGCCGTGGAACCGGCCGTCTGCTCGCGCCGCGGCGTATCCCTCTCGAAGGGGCGATCACGGTGACACTGGTGCCGATGAACCTGGGAGGCCTCGACGCGGACATGGGCCGGGGCTCGGGCCACGACGCGCTCAAGAAGCGCTGGGAGCCTGCGGTTCGGCCGCCCGGCGCGGCCCTGAACGGCGACGCGCCCGAGGGGAAGCCCCCTCGGGCGCGTTCGTGCTGTGGCGGCTCCTTCGACAGAGCCGCAGCCGGTTCGACAGGGCCGCGGCTACTTCGACAGGTTCGAGTTCGGGGCCGGGTTCGGGATCGGGGCGGTGGCCAGGGACTGCGGGGAGGTCGGGTTGTTCAGGGCAGAGGGGGCGGCGACCGAGGCCGAGGGGTCGACCGCGGCCGGCTCCTCCACGAGCGGCAGACCGCCCACGATGCGGATGCCCGCCGCGTCCAGGGCGATCTTGATGCGCCAGCGCAGCTCGCGCTCCACGCTCAGGGCCTTGCCCGGCATGGTCTTCGCGGAGACGCGGACCACCATCGAGTCCAGCAGCACCTCGTCGAGGCCGAGGATCTCGACCGGACCCCACAGGCGCTCGTTCCACGGCTCATCCTTCGCCATGGACTCGGTCGCCTCGCCGATCACCGCACGCAGCCGCTCCAGGTCCTCGCTCGCGCGGACCCGGACGTCCACCCCGGCTGTCGCCCAGCCCTGGGAGAGGTTGCCGATGCGCTTGATCTCGCCGTTGCGGACGTACCAGATCTCGCCGTCCGCGCCCCGCAGCTTCGTCACGCGCAGGCCGACCTCGATCACCTCGCCGGAGGCCACGCCGGCGTCGATCGAGTCGCCGACGCCGTACTGGTCCTCCAGGATCATGAACACGCCGGACAGGAAGTCCGTGACCAGGTTGCGGGCGCCGAAACCGATCGCCACACCCGCCACACCCGCCGAGGCGAGCAGCGGGGCCAGATCGATGTTCAGGACGCCGAGGACCATCAGGGCGGCCGTGCCCATGATGAGGAAGGACGCCACCGAGCGCAGGACCGAGCCGATGGCCTCCGAGCGCTGACGGCGCCGCTCGGCGTTGACGAGGAGCCCGCCGAGCGCGGTGCCCTCGACCGCCTGGGCGCTGCGGTTCATCCGTTCTATGAGCTTGGTCAGCGCCCGGCGGACCAGAACCCGCAGGACCGAGGCGATGACGATGATCAGGAGGATGCGGAATCCGACGTACAACCACGTCGACCAGTTCTGCTCCACCCACCCGGCGGCCTCGGTCGCCGACTTCTGGGCGTCCTCAAGCGTCGCGGGTGTGGGCGGTGGCGATCCGTCGGCCAGGACGGCGGACCAGTTCACGGCAGGAACCTCCAGCGTTGCGGTGCCGGCGAAGGCGAGGGCAGACCCACCACACTAACGGGGCAAGAGCTGTGCTCCGTTGACGTGTTCGGGGGAGAGGGCCCTGCGGCCTGGGAAAGAAGGGGGTGTGGTCGAAAACACTCCGAGCCCGTTACCCGGACGTGGTGGCGCTTCGACCAGGCATGAGGAGAGACTGGAGAGCAGATCGTCCCGGCGCGAGCCACGCGCCGCCGGCGTAATAGGAGGCACCCGTGCCGCACGTCCTGGTCCTCAACGCGTCGTACGAGCCCCTCGGCGTCGTACCGCTCCGCCGCGCGCTCGTCCTCGTCCTCGAAAACAAGGCCGTCAGCCTTGAGGAGTCCGGCGCCTTTCTGCACAGCGCGACCCGGGCCGTGGCCGCGCCCAGCGTCGTCCGGCTCAAGCGATTCGTGCGGGTCCCCTACCGGGGGCCCGTTCCTCTGACCCGCCGCGCCCTGTTCGCCCGGGACGGTGGCCGCTGCATGTACTGCGGTGGCGTCGCAACCAGCGTCGACCACGTCATCCCGCGCAGCCGCGGCGGCCAGCACGCCTGGGAGAACGTCGTCGCCGCCTGCCGGCGCTGCAACCACGTCAAGGCGGACCGGCATCTCCTGGAGCTCGGCTGGCGCCTTCGCCACCAGCCCGCCCCGCCCACCGGCCTCGCCTGGCGGATCATCGGCACCGGCCACCGCGACCCGCGCTGGCTGCCCTACCTCCAGCCCTTCGGCGCGGACGACGCCCTGGCCAGGATCGACGGCATCTCCGCCTGACACCCGGCCGGCCCCGGCCCGGAGCGCGTAGCGCGATCCGGGCCCCGCAGTTCCCGGGCCCGGCGTCCTCAGGGCCGGCCCTCGACCGCGTACGCCTCGACCGACCACAGCGAACAGTCCGCACCGGACGCCCGCCCCAGCACCTGGACGCGGACGAAACGGGCGTCCGCGGCGTCCAGGGGGACGGATACGCGCCCGCCCCCGGCGCCGTCCACCGTCGCCGCCGTACGCCAGCTACGCCCGTCGGACGACACCCGCACCGCATAGTGCCCGGCACCGGCGCCCCGCCACTGGAGCACCACCCGGCCCAGCCGGGCGGGACCCGCGAGCTCGGCCTGCCACCAGGGGTCGTCCCCGGGCGGCGGGGTCCAGTCGCTGGCCGGGTCGCCGTCGGCCGCCGCGCGCGCCGGGGAACCCGGGTCCGCGTCCCCGGACGAGCTCGCCTTCGCGCCCGCGACCAGGTCGGGCCCGGCCGTCCGCGGGAAGGCCCGCACGGTCAGGACGGCCTCCTGGCCCGCGAAGGACAGCGGCACCCGGTAGCTGCCCGCGGGCGTGCCCCGGGCCACGCTCACCTCGACCGGCACCTCCGCACGGGTCCCGCGAGCCACCGACGTGCCATGGGGCAGCCGCACGGTGATGCCCCGCGGGGTCCGCGCGGTCAGCGCGCCCCGCACCGCGCCCGGTCCCATCGCCGCGACCGAGGCGGTCACCCGCCGGGGCGCCCCGCCGATCTCGGCGTCCACCGTGGCGGGGCCGAGCGCGAGATGGGCCCCGGGCTCGTCCGCGTACCAGGGCACCAGGCGCCGCACGCCGGGCGCCGTGCCGACGACCCGTACCGCGTCCGCCCGCACCCCGGCCGTCGCGAGCTGGGTCCAGCCGGAGGCGTCGAGCGGGCCCAGGGTGTGCCAGTCCTCGCCCGGCACGTGCGCCTGGACCTCGCCCGTGGTGCCCGGCCCGGCCAGGACGGTCAGGGCCAGGACCGGGCGGGCGCGGCCGAACGCGACGGTGTGGGCGTCCGGCGACCGCGTGACGCCGGCGGGCGGATGGTCCGCGCCGGTCCAGGCGTCGGCCGCCCGGCCCGCCCGGTCCAGGAACGCGTCGAGCACGCCTGCGCCGACGGTGACCGGGGCGGCCCGCAGCCGTTCCCGCAGCGGGGCGAGCGCGAGGGCGGCCCGCCAGGCCGCCGCGCCGTCGCCCGCCGACTGCGCCTGGAGCAGATCGACGGCGAGCTCACCGGCCTGCCCATATCGTGCCAACTGCTCGCTCCAGGGCGCCAGTTCGGGGCCCACCGGCTGCCGCGCGAGGCGCCGCGGGGTCTGGCGCAACACCGTGAACGCGGCCCGCAGCGCGCCGGCCGCGCGGTCGCGCGCCACCGCGTCCGGGCCCGGCCGCGCCGCCCAGAAGGCGGCCATGAAGGGCCGCAGGTAGGCCGACTCGGAGTGGCCCAGCACCGACGAGGAGTCATTGCCCGCCACCGCTCCCAGCGCCTCGCGGACCATCGGATCGCCGCCCGCGAGGTCGTCGACGGCGGCCCGCCAGGAGTCCTGCGGGCGGTAGCCGCGCGGGTTCCAGGCGAAGTCGGCGGCCGTGAACAGCGGGATGCGGGACGCCGTCGGCTGCTCCATCGCACTGGCGAGCAGCGCCGCCGAGCCTCCCGCGACGGCGGGTTCGCGGCCGGTGTAGGGGCCGAGGAGGATCCGGCCCGGGGCGTAGTCGTTGACCGGGTAGTTGTCGAGGGTGACGACCGGGTGCCCGAACACGGCCCGGGCTGCTGCCAGTTGGGCCCCGGTGATGGACGTCGGCACGACCCCGACGCCGGTCCAGGCGACCTCGATGCCGGGGGCGAGGCCCGCCGCGAGCGCGCGCCGGTAGTCGGTCGTACCGTCCTGGTAGTACTCGGCCGGAAGCAGGGAAAGCGGCGGGGAGCCCGGGTGGGCCGTGGCGAGGTGGGCGGCCACCGCGTTGGCCACCCGGGCGTGCGCCGCGGCGGCGGCCCGGGGCCCCGAGCCGAACGTTTCCGCGTCCGCGCCGCAGTGCCACTCGCTGTAGGAGACGTCGGGGAACTGCAACTGGAACGCCCGCACCCCGAGCGCCCACATCGCGTCGAACTTGCGGTTCAGGCTCGCCACGTCGGCGTCCGACGACAGGCACAGCTCCGGCCCGGGCGCCATCGCCCAGGCCACCGTCACATGGTTGCGGGCCGCCCGCCCGGCGAGCGCCCGGAAGGCCGCGCGCTGCCCGGCGGGGTAGGGCTCGCGCCACCGGGCCTGGCGATAGGGGTCGTCGCCCGGTGCGTACAGATAGCGGTTCAGCTTGGTGCGGCCCATGAAGTCCAGCTGTTCCAGGCGCTGTTGGAGGGTCCAGGGGCGTCCGTAGAAGCTTTCCGCGATGCCCCGCACGGCGGTCTCCGGCCAGTCGCGGATCACGATCCCCGGGATTCGCCGCTGTCCGCGCGGGTCGTCGCCGACGAGCCGGCGCAGGGTCTGGGCCGCGTGGAACAGGCCGTCGTCGCCGACCCCGTCGAGCGCCACGGTGTCCCGCCCGCCGACCCGGCCCGCCCCGATCCGGTAGCCGCCGGACGCCAGAGCGCCCCGCCCCGGCACCCGCAGTGCCCGCAGTGCCTCCTCGGCCCCGGCCCCGCCGAGCCGGAACACCGGCCCCCGACCCGGCAGCCGGCGGTGGACGGTACGCACTCCGGCGGCCTTCAGGAGGTCCTCGACCGCTTGGACGGCGTACGGATCGGACTCCGGGTCCGCGAGCAGCACCGCCTCGCCGCCGAGAAGGACCGCGCCGCCGGCGGCCCGCATCGACTGCGGCCGGGGCCACACCGCGGGCGGCGGGCCCGCCTCCAGGGCCGGCTCGTCGAGGGCGGTGTGGGCGGGCCCGGGGGCGGCCAGGGCGCCGGGCGCCGAGCCGGCCAGCCCGCCGACCAGGGCGGCCGCGAGCGCCGCCACCGTCCTTCCGCGACCGACGTGCACGGCCACTCCTTACCTGTCGCGGCCCACCTGCCCGGCCTGCCTGTCGCAGCTCACCCGCCACGACGGGCCCGGCCCGGCTCACCTGCCTTGGCTCACGTGCCACAGCTCGCCGGCCGCGGCGCGATCGCCGCGCGACACGCGTGACGCGATGTGACCGATGAGCAACACCACGTGAGCAAGGAGCCCATCACCCGTCTGCCGAAGGTGTCAACGCGGGTGGCCGATGTGTCTGATATGCCTGGTCGGATGGACTCGGTACGAGCTTGTGTGCGGCGTTACGTCTGGCGGGCCGTCCTCTGGGTAGGGCATCCCTGTTCCTGCCGTCCACCGAAAATGGAGGCCCCCGTGGTCGCCCAAGCCCCCGAGCAGCCGCTGACCAGCGAGCCCCCGATGGCCGACGCCGAGCCCCTCATCAGCGAGCCCCCGATGGCCGAGCCCCCGCTCACCAGCGAGCCGACGCCGGTCGCCGCTGCCGCGGGATTCTGAGGCCATGACCCTGGCCCGGCTCGCCGCCCGGCACGGCGTGGCCACGTCCTACTCCCCGTCGGCGGGTCTCACCGTCGACGTGCCGGACGCCACGGTGGTCGCCGTCCTCGCCGCACTCGGTGTGGACGCCTCGACCCCGGCCGCGCTGCGCCGGGCCCTGGCCGACGCCGAGGCCGCCGACGCGGACCGCCTGCTGCCCCCCACCCTCGTGCGCTGGGGCGACGGGCCGGTGCCGGGCCTCTCCGACGAGCTGACGGTCGTCGGCACCCAGGTCGATCAACTCCCGCTCGGCGTGCACCAGTTGGACGTGCGCCACCCGGACGGCCGCACCGCGACCGCGACGCTCGTCGTCGCGCCGTCCGTCGTGCCGCAGCCCACGGTCCGCTCGCACGGCTTCCTCGTCCAGCTCTACTCCCTGCTGTCGAGCCGTTCCTGGGGCATGGGCGACCTCGGCGACCTCGCGGAGCTCGCCTCCTGGTCGGGCCGCACGCTCGGCTCCGGATTCGTGCAGGTCAACCCGCTGCACGCGGCAGTGCCCGGCACCCCGACGGACCCGTCTCCCTACCGGCCGTCCTCGCGCCGCTTCCCGGACCCCGTCCATCTGCGCGTCGAGGACGTACCCGAGTACGCGTACGCCACCGACCGCGACCGCCTCGACGAGCTGACGGGGCGCGCGGCCGCGCTGCGCCAACGGGTGCTCACCAAGGGCGAGTTGATCGACCGGGACGCCGTGTGGGAGCTCAAGCGCGAGGCCCTCGACCTGCTGTACCGGGTGCCGCTCGGGCCCGGCAGGCGGGCCGCGTACTGCGACTTCCTCGCGGAGCAGGGCGGAGCCCTGGAGGACCACGCGACCTGGTGCGCGCTCGCCGAGCGGTACGGGCCGCACTGGCGGCGCTGGCCCGAGGGGCTGCGCGACCCCCGTTCCGCCGCTACCGGCCGGGCCCGGCGCGAGCTCATCGACCGCGTCCACTTCCACTCCTGGCTGGCCTGGCTCACCGACACCCAGCTCGCCGCGGCCCAGCGCGCGGCCCGCGAGGCGGGCATGCCGATCGGCCTCGTCCACGACCTGGCCGTCGGCGCGCACCCGGAGGGCGCGGACGCCTGGGCCCAGCAGGACGCCTTCGCGCCCGGCATGTCCGTCGGGGCGCCCCCGGACGCCTTCAACGCGCTCGGCCAGGACTGGGGCCTGCCGCCCTGGCGCCCCGACGTCCTCGCCGCATCCGGCTACGCCCCCTACCGCGGGCTGCTCCGCAACCTGCTGCGGCACGCGGGTGCCCTGCGCATCGACCACGTGATGGGTCTGTTCCGTCTCTGGTGGGTGCCCGAGGGGCATCCGCCGACGGACGGCACCTACGTCCACTACGACCCCGAGGCCATGCTCGCCGTCCTCGCCCTGGAGGCGCACCGGGCGGGGGCCGTCGTCATAGGGGAGGACCTCGGCACGGTCGAACCCGGTGTGCGCGAGGCGCTCGCCGAACGGGGCGTGCTCGGCACGTCGGTGCTCTGGTTCGAGCGCGACTGGGCCGGTACGGGGCAGCCCCTGGCCCCCGAGGCGTGGCGGCCCGGCTGTGTGGCCACCGCCACCACCCACGACCTGCCGTCCACAGCGGCCCGGCTCACCGGCGAACACGTCCAGCTCCGCCACCGCCTCGGGCTGCTCACGAGCCCGCTCGTGACGGAACAGCGCGCCGCCCGTGCGGAGGTGTCCGAATGGCTCGGCTATCTCGAACGGCTCGGCCTGCTCCCCGACGGCCCCGGCGACGAGCGGACCGAGATCATCGCCGTCCACCGCTTCCTGCTGCGTACGCCCGCGCGGCTCGTCGGGGTGTGGCTGCCCGACGCGGTGGGCGACCGCAGGCCGCAGAACCTGCCGGGGACGTGGGACCAGTACCCCAACTGGCGCCTGCCGGTGGCCGGGCCCGATGCCCAGCCCCTGACCCTGGAGGAGATCACGGCGTCGTCCCGGCTGCACGAACTGATGCGGGTGTTCCGGGGCATGGGCGGGGGCTCGGGTCCCCGTACGGCACCCCCGGGCGCGCGGCCCTCCTAGGCGTTCGCTACGTTTGCACCGTGGACAAGAAGAACGCCCTGCGCGCCGGCGCCGTAGCAGCCGGTACGACGCTGATGATGCTGCTCATGTCGTCCCCGGCGCTTGCGCTCACGCGCGATGACGGTGACGATCCGGGGACCGGTCTGAGCGTGATCGACACGATCGGTCTGTTCGTGGTCGCGCCGATCGCGCTGTTCGCGATCATCGCGGGCCTGGTCATGGTCCTGGACAAGTCCCGGAAGACGCCCAACAAGGCGTAGCCCTCGCCGGGCGTGCGGGTCGGCCGAAGGTGCCCGGGGCTGCGCCCCGGGGCCCCTTTTGCCCACCCTCCCGCCCGTGACCCGGGGTTGGTCGGTTCCGGCCCTCGGGGCTCTGCCCCGGACCCCGTTCGCGCCTTGATGGCGCTCGTCCTCAATCGCCGGACGGGCTGGGGGTGCCTGCGCGGGCCCGTGTCGATGGGCCGGCCCCGGGCCCTGTTCGTGCTTTGCGGGCGCTCGTCCTCGATCGTCGGACGGGCTGGGGGTGCTTGCACGGGCCCGTGTTGATTGGCGTGGCCCCCGGGTCCTGTTCGTGCTTTGCGGGCGCTCGTCCTCGATCGTCGGACGGGCTGGGGGTGCTTGCACGGGTCCGTGTTGATGGGCCGGCCCCGGGCCCTGTTCGTGCTTTGCGGGCGCTCGTCCTCGATCGTCGGACGGGGTGGGGGTGCCTGCGCGAGATGCCCCGTGCGGGGCGGGGCCGAGGCATTGGGGGGCGCGGGGAACTGCGCGACCAGCCACGCACGGTCCGCAGTCGAACCGGTGGGACCGGGGCGCAGCCCCGGAAGGGCCGCCCACCCTTCCGCGCAGGTCCGCAGCCGGAGGCAGGGGCCCGGGGTGCAGCCCCGGAGAGCTCGGCCGCCCGTTTCACCGCCCCCGGAGGGTTTGGGGAAGGGGCGGGGCGGGGCCGAGGACCGGGGTCTGGGGCGGAGCCCCGGCAGTATCGGGCGGCGCCCCGCGCCGGCCAGAGCGCTCGCCGCGCTCAGTGCGCCGCCAGCAACTTCCGCAGCAGAGCCGAGAGTTGGGCCGACTCGGAGGCGTCCAGCGCGGCGGACAGCACCTCCGTCTGCACCGCGAGCCCCGCCGTGACGGACTCGTCCACCAGTCGAAGCCCCCGCTCCGTGAGACTCACCCGCAGCCCCCGCCGATCGTTCGGGTCGGGACTGCGCAGCAGCAGGCCCGCCTTCTCCAGCTTGTCCAGTCGCCCCGTCATCCCCCCTGTCGTCAGCATCAGCGTCGCCGAGAGCTGTCGCGGCGAGAGCGTGTACGGCTCGCCCGAGCGCCGCAGCGTCGCGATGACGTCGAACTCGCCGCGCCCGATGCCGAACCGTGCGTACTCCTTCTCCATCCGGTCGCCCATCGCACGCGCGATCCGGTAGATCCGCCCGTACACCGCCATCGGCTCCGTTTCGAGGTCCGGGCGGACCTCCGCCCACTGAGCGGCGATCGCGTCCACCGCGTCCACCGCATCCGGTGAGGAGGGGGCCGGAGAAGCCTGAGGGGTCGAAGGGGTCGAAGGGGTCGGAGAGGCCGGGGGAGGCGTCTTTGACTGCGTCATGGGGTCAGTATCCGAGCCAGGTCGGTCGCGTGCAAGAAAGTAGCTTGACGGTAAGTAGCTTAGGGGTAAGCTAACTGCCGTCGAGCAGTCGATCGACGCCAGCCACCCCACCGCCCGCCCCGCCCGGGAGCCCCCATGCGTACGTTCAGCAGCAGCAGCAGCAGAAGCCGCAGCCGCAGTCGCAGCAGCCGCACCACCCGCATAGCCGGCGAGCGCCGGATGCTCGTCGCCATGGCGGTCGACGCGACCGGCTCCGGGATGTACGTCCCGTTCAGCCTCGTCTTCTTCCACCACGTCACCGGGCTCGGCTTCGCCACCGTGGGCCTCGTGCTCACCGCCGTCGGGCTGGTCGGGCTCGGCGCACTGCCGCTCGCGGGGGCCGCGGTCGACCGGTACGGGGCGCAGCGCGTCCAGCTCTTCCTGTACGGGGTGCGCGGCACGGGCTTCCTGCTCTACCCGTTCGCCCACTCCCTCCCCGCCTTCGCGGCCGTCGCGCTCGCCACCGCCTTCGGCGACCGGGCCTTCCCGGCCGTCCAGCAGTCCCTGATCGGCGAGGTCGCCCAGGGCGCCGACCGGGACCGGCTCCAGGCCTCCTCGCGCGCCTTGCGCAACGGCGGGCTCGGTGCGGGATCGCTGCTCGCCTCGCTCATCGTGGGCCTCGCGGGGAACGCCGGGTTCACGGCCGCGGCCTGGCTGAACGCGGCCAGCTTCGCGCTCGCCGCCGTGCTGATGCGGGGCGTACGGGCCGAACGGCGGGCGCCCGGCGCGGACGTGGCCAGGCCGTCCGCCGGCTACCGGCAGGTGTTCGCCGACCGGCCCTTCCTCGGGCTCACCGGCGTCAACTTCCTGAACGCGCTGGGGTATTCGGCCCTCTCGGTCCTCTTCCCGCTGTACCTCACCACCTGGCTGCGCGGGCCGCAGGCCATCACCGGCACCGCGTTCACGCTGAACACCGTGATGTGCGCGGCGGGCGGAGTCGTCGTCGCCGCCCGGGTCCGGGCACGCGGCGCCCGGCGCACCCGCTCCACGGCGCTCGGCTCGCTCCTGTTCGCTGCCGCCTTCGCGGCCCAGATCGTGCTCGGTACGTTCCGCCCCGGCTCGGGGATCGTGCTCGGCGCGGCCCTGATGGTCATCGTCGCCCTCTACACGCTGGGTGAGCTCGTCCACAGCCCGTCGGCCGGGGCGCTGTCCGTGGCCGCCGCGCCCGAAGCGCTGCGGGGCCGCTACCTCGCGGCGTACCAGCTGTCCTGGTCGCTGTCGGCCGCCGTCGCCCCGTCGATCTTCACGGCCCTGATGTCGGTCGACGGACGACTTCCGTGGGCCCTGCTCGTCGGTACGTCGCTGACCGCGGCCCTGATGGTGGTGCGCCTTGAGCGGGTGCTGCCCGCTGGAGCCGTCCAGGTCGCCCCCGCCGCCCAGGTCGCCCCCGCCGTGCCCGTCGCCCCCGGCGTCCCTGCCGTCCCCGTCCCCATCGTCGCCGCGCGGGTGGAGACCCCGGCGCCGGCCACGGTCACCGCCGCCCGCTGAACCGGTCCGCTACAGCGCACTACGACCCGCACAGGGAGCCAGCCATGAACCGGAACCGCCTCGCCACCGTCGCCCTCACCGCGCTCGCGCCCGTCTCCTGGGGCTCCACCTACTTCGTCACCACGCAATTCCTGCCCGCCGACCGGCCGTTGTTCACCGGCATGATGCGGGCGCTGCCCGCCGGACTCGCGCTGCTCGCCCTGACCCGGCGCCTGCCGAGAGGGGACTGGTGGTGGAAGTCGGTGGTCCTGGGTGCGCTGAACATCGGGGCGTTCTTCCCGCTGCTCTTCCTCTCCGCCTACCGTCTGCCCGGCGGCATGGCCGCGGTGATCGGCTCGGTCGGCCCGCTGTGGGTCGCGGGCCTGGCCGCCCTCTTCCTCGGTGAGAAGCCGACCCTGCGCACCCTGCTCACCGCAATCGCCGCCGCCCTCGGCGTCAGCCTCGTCGTCCTCAAGGCGGCCGGCTCCTTCGACGCGATCGGAGTGCTCGCCGCCCTCGGCTCCTCGGCCTCGATGTCGGCCGGGACCGTGTTCACCAAGCGCTGGGGGCGGCCGGAGGGTGCCGGGCCGCTCGTCCTGACCGGCTGGCAGCTCACCGCGGGCGGGCTCCTCATCGCCCCGGTCGCCTTCTTCGTGGAGGGCGCGCCGCCCGCGCTCGACGGCCGCAACCTCGCCGGTTACGTCTACCTCGCGCTGGTGAACACGGCCGTCGCCTACTGGCTCTGGTTCCGCGGCATCGGCCGGATGACCGCCACCTCCGTCACCTTCCTCGGCCCGCTCTCGCCACTGACGGCCGCGGTCGTCGGCTGGGCGGCGCTGGGCCAGGCGCTCGCCCCCGTCCAACTGCTCGGCATGGCGATCGCCTTCGGCGCCACCCTGGCGGGTCAGATCGGCGCCGGGCGGTCCGGAACGAGGCCGCCGAAGGCCGTGGAGGAGATCGTACCGTTCAGTTCTACTGAAGGTAATGCCGCAGAACTTTCGATAGACGTAATCGGTGTGGCGGTGCGACGGTAGGGGGACCTCGCGAGCCGCGGCCGGCTCGCCACGTCCCCACCGCCCCGAAACGGAGTCATCGTGACCGTCCTGGACCCAGTCCGCAGCACACCGCGCGCCACCGCGGCCAAGAGGGCGGGGCAGGCCGCCGGGCTCGGCCTCGCCCTCGCGGCCGTGGCGACGGTCGTCTGGTCCGGGAGTTTCGTCGCCTCGCGCGCCCTGCACGCATCGGTCCCGCCCATCCAGGCCGCGTTCTGGCGTTGGCTGATCGCCATCGCCGCGGTCGCCCCGTTCGCGATCCGTGAGACCTGGCGTCAACGTACCCTGATACGGCGCCACTTGGGCTATCTGACGGTGGCCTCGCTGCTCGGCATCACGGTCTACAACACCCTCGTCAACCAGGCCGGCACCTCCACATCGGCCGGCAACATGGGCATGATCATGGCTGCCTCGCCCGTACTGATGGCCGTCCACGAGCGGCTCACCGGCGGCCGGCTCGGCGCCCGCCGCACCATCGGACTGCTCGTCGCCGTGGCCGGGGTGCTGCTCCTGGTCAGCAAGGGCTCGCTCACCCTCGACCTCGCCCCGGGCGACCTGTGGATGGTCGCGGCCGCCCTCAGCTTCGCCTCGTACAGCGTGCTCCTGCGGCGCCGCCCGGCCGAACTCGGCTCGCTCGCCTTCCTGTTGACCACCTTCGTGCTCGGCGCGCTGATGCTGGCCCCGGCGTACGGGGTCAGCCTCGCGGTGCAGGGCGGCTTCGAGGTGCGGGCCGCCACCGTCGGGCCGCTCCTCTATGTCGGCGTGCTGTCCTCCGCCGTCGCGTTCTTCGCCTGGAACAAGGCGATCTCACTGGTCGGCGCCGCCCGCGCCGGTGTCGTCTACTACCTCCAGCCGGTCTGTGTGGCCCTGCTCTCCTACCCGCTGCTCGGCGAGGCCATGGGCCCGGCCCAGCTGGTCTGCATGGCGCTCATCCTCGGCGGGGTCGTCCTCGGCTCCCGCAAGTGAGGTGGCTCCCGCAGGTGAGGTGACTCCGCAGGTGAGCCACCCCGGGGAGGCGCCGGTATGTTGCGTCCCATGAGCGAGTGGGACATCAAGAAGCTGCACATCCTGCGGACCCTGCGCGAGCAGGGCACCGTGACCGCGACCGCCGAGGTGCTCCTGATGACGCCCTCGGCGGTCTCGCAGCAGTTGTCCAACCTAGCCAAGCAGCTCGGCGTGACGCTGCTCGAAGCGCACGGCCGACGGGTCCGGCTCACCGACGCCGCCCATCTCGTACTGCGTCACGCCGAGGCGGTGTTCGCCCAACTGGAGCGCGCGGACGCCGAGTTGGCGGGCTACCTCCAGGGTGAGGCGGGCGAGGTGCGGGTCGGGGCGTTCTCCACCGCCGTGCCCGCCCTGGTCGTCCCCGCCGTACTCCAGCTGCGCCGCAGCCACCCCGCCCTTGAGGTCCGGGTGCGGGAGGCCGAGGCGGCCGAGGCGTTCGAGCTGCTCTCGGCCGGGGCGGTGGACCTCGCCCTGTCGCTGGCGGCCCACGCGCCGAGCGCCCGCGACCCCAAGTTCGCGCTCCTGCCCCTGCTCGCCGACCCACTCGATGTGGCCCTGCCCGCCGGGCACCCGCTCGCCGCCGAACCGGGCCTCAGGCTCGCCGACCTGGCCCACGAGCCGTGGATCTTCGGCGGCAGCGGGCCCTGGTCGGAGATCACCACGGCGGCGTGCGAGGCGGCCGGGTTCGTGCCCGAACAGGCCCACAGCGCGGCCGGCTGGACCGCGATCCTGGCCATGGTGGAGGCGGGGATGGGGGTCGCGCTGGTCCCGAGGATGGCCGTGGCCGACCGCCGCGCGGGCGTGATCACGCGGATACTCAGTGCGGACCAGCCCCGGCGGCATGTGGTGGCCGCGGTGCGACGGGGCGCGGAGGACGGCCCCGCGGTGGCCCGCGTGCTGACCGCGCTGCGGGAGGTCGCGGGCGCGTGATCGCTCCGTGGGAGTGGGGGTGGGGGCGGGGGTGGGGGTGGAGGTTTCGCGTGCGGGCCGCCCAGGGCCGGTCGCGCAACTCCCCCTGCCGCCGAGGGAGTTCTTGTCGGGCGAATCGGCTCCTAGGTGCCCACCAGGGACTCGTTTCCATTCAGCTCAGCTGAACAGACCATCCGAAAACTTTCGATGGACGTGAGCTGTGGGGCAGGCGAGAGTCGGATCATGACTTCCGCCACCGAGCACAACGCAGACCAGGCATCCGCAGCGGACCCGCACGCCAACGACGCCGCGCCCTATGGCGGCGGCGACCCGTACGCCGACTACCGCTCCGGCGACTTCGCCTTCACCGAGCTCGTCGATCTCGCGGACCGCCGGCTCGGCGCGGGAGTCATCGCCGCCAACGACGAGTTCTTCGCCGAGCGCGAGAACCTCCTCGTCCGCGAACGGGCCGTCTTCGACCCCGAGCACTTCGGACACAAGGGCAAGATCATGGACGGCTGGGAGACCCGTCGCCGTCGCGGTGCGGACGCCGACCACGTCTTCCCCGCCCCCGAGGACCACGACTGGGCCCTCGTCCGGCTCGGCGCGCCCGGTGTGATCAAGGGGATTGTCGTCGACACGGCGCACTTCCGCGGCAACTACCCGCAGCGAATCTCCATACAGGCCACCGCGGTTGAGGGCTCGCCCAGCCCCGAGCAGCTCCTCGCCGACGACGTGAAGTGGGACGAGATCGTCGCGCCGACGCCGGTGCGCGGCCACGCCGAGAACGGCTTCGAGATCACCACCGGGCGCCGCTACACCCACATCCGGCTCTGCCAGCACCCGGACGGCGGCGTCGCCCGACTGCGCGTGCACGGCGAGGTCGTACCGGACCCGGAGTGGCTCGACACGCTCGGCACGATCGACCTCGTGGCGGTCCTCAACGGCGGTTCGTACGAGGACGCTTCGGACAAGTTCTACTCCTCGCCGACGCAGATCATCCTGCCCGGCACCTCCCGCAAGATGGACGACGGCTGGGAGAACCGCCGTCGCCGAGTCCGCGACACCAACGACTGGGTGCGCTTCCGGCTGGTCGCACAGGGGGCGATCAGGGCGGTCGAGATCGACACGGCGTACCTGAAGGGGAACTCGGCGGGGTGGATCGCGCTGAGCGGCCGCAACGGCGAGTCGGGCGAGTGGTTCGAGATCATCCCGCGTACGCGCCTCCAGCCCGACACGCTGCACCGGTTCCGCCTTCCCGCGCAGGCGGTGGCGACGCACGTCCGCCTCGACGCCTTCCCGGACGGCGGGGTGGCCCGAATGCGCCTGCACGGCGCCCTCACGGCGGACGGCGCCGCCGAACTCCGGCGCCGCTACACGGAGTTGACCGGCTGACCCCCGGTCGCCCGTCCTGACTCCCGCCCGGCGGAACGGTTGCGCTCTGACGCCCGTCCGCCGGGCGGTTCTCATTGCGTCAGAACGCGTGCGCCTTGAGCGCGTCGATGAACGTGCCGAACGTCTCGGCCCGGAAGAGCAGCGCCGGGCCGTCCGGATCCTTGGAGTCCCGTACGGGGACGCTCGCGTGGCCGTCGGCTATCTCTACGCAGCTGCCTTCGTCCGGGCCGCTGTAGCTGGACTTGCGCCAACCCGTCAGCGCGGAAGCCCTGGAAGTGATGTGCTCAATCGGCATGGTGTCCATAGCCCTTCGCTGTGGCCCTCAGTAGGGCGAGTGACTCCTTCAGTGGCAACGCGTCACTCAGCGCGAGATCGTATGTTGCCTGGAAGCGATCGACCAGCGCCGGGGAGTCGTGCACAGTGCCAGTGTGCAGCCCTTCCACGTAAGCGACAGGGGGCTGGTCCTCGAACCACATCAGCGTCACCATGCTGGGGAACAGCGGGTGCGCGCCCAGGCTGAACGGCAGCACATGTACGCGGATTCGGCCGGCATCGGCCAAGTCGGCCATGTGAATCAGTTGGTCCGCCATGACGGTCGGGCCGCCGACCGGCCGGTGCAGCACGGTCTCGTCCAGGAGCGCCCACACGACGGGCGTCACCGGATCGGTCAGGATGCGGGAGCGCTTCAGGCGCGTGGCGACGGCTTGGTCCCGCTCTTCCGGCCTCAGAGGAGGGAACCTGACGCTCAGAACGGCCCTTGCGTACGCCTCCGTCTGGAGAATGCCCGGTACGCAGGCGAGCGCGAACTCGCGGATCACGGAAGCCTGTTGCTCGAACTGCTTCGCCGCTTCGAAATGATCGGCGACCGGTCGAGCATTCCGGTCCGGCAGAAAGCTCGCCAGCACATTCCCCGTATTGAGCGCCCGGTCGAGGCGTTTCGCGTCGTCCTGGGAGGGCCAGCGCCGCCCCGCCTCGATGTGGGCGATGTGCGTGCGGCTCATGATGGCCGTCTCGGCCAGCTGCTGCTGCGTGAGGCCGGCGTGCTCCCTCCGGTCCTTCAGCCACTCTCCGTAGGCCATCGTCATGGTTCTCAACTCCCTTGTGCGACATGCCCGTCAGGGCGGTCGCTACCCCTGCGCCGGGGCGGTCATCTCCACGGGGTGGCAAGCAAGGGTGTTCGGACAGCCCGGCGTTCCGTCCGAGACGGCAGAGGCCGACCCGGGTGAACGCGCAGCAGCTCAAAGAATCGGCGGGCGGCCGAGGCGGGTCATGCGCCACACCGTGCGCCACCTCATCGCTCCGCGCGGACCGCACGGCTCGCGCATTCCCTCGGCGAAGCCGCCCCACCAGGCCCTCGCGCCGGGCAGGGACCGGATGAGGGCCATGGTGAGCAGGATCCAGACGCCGAGGTAGACCGGGATCAGCGGCAGGGGCAGACGGCGGCGGGCCAGCTAGACCCGGTTCCGCGCCGTGAAGCGGTAGTAGACCGCGTGCCGAGCCGGGGCCGTCGCCGGGTGCTGAAGGACGAGTGCGGGTTCGTACAGGATCTTCCAGCCCGCGTCGAGCGCACGCCAGGCCAGGTCGGACTCCTCGTGTCCGAAGAAGAACTCGGCGGCCCACAGGCCGGTTTCCCTGAGCATCGGCACGGAGAAGGCGTGCCCGCCGCCGAGGAAGGCGGTCACCAGGCCGCGCCGCATCGGATCGTCGGCGCGCAGCCGGGGCACCCAGCGCCGTTCGGTGTGCCCGTGCTCGTCCGCCACCCGGAAGCCGACGATGCCGAGCCGAGGGTCGGATGCGAACAGGTGCTGGACCGTCCGGAACACGTCCGGGTCGATGAGCAGTCCGTCGTCGTCCAGCTCGATGACGACATCGACCTCGCCGCAGTCGCGCAGCATCTCCAGGCCGACGTTGCGGCCTCCGGGACACCCGAGGTTCTCGTCGAGCGGGATCTTGGTGACGTTCCGCGCCACGTCCACATCGGAGAGCGGCGTCGCGTTGCCGACCAGTGCCACGCGGGCCGCCGGTACGTCCTGCTTCTCGACCGAGTCGAGGAGGGCCGCCAGTTCCCGTGGGCGTGTGCCCATGGTCACGATGACAACTCCGATACGGGGCAACGGCGTTGCGGCGAACTCCACGGGTCGGGGGAGTGCCCCGATGCCAGCGCCGCGGGGTGTGACCGGCGCACCGCCAGGTGGGGGCCCATCGCGATACGTGGGACAGGTCGGGCCCGCTCGCGATGGAACGCACAGGCGCCGGGAACGGCCCGTCCGGTGCCGGACGCGTGCGCTTGGCAGTCTCTCAGGGGAGGGCGACTCGTGGGCACGCGTGGGCGTCGGCGGTCGCGTCGAGGAAGTTCTGGAACGCGGCCTTCTTGGCCTGCGCGTACGCGGTGGTCGCATGGCCGACGCTGTCGAGCAGGGCACCCTCGTACGCGGTGCTCCAGTGCGCGGCGAAGTACGTGTCTGCGCCACCGCAGTGCAGGACGGCCTGGTCGGGTCCGGCAACTCCACGGAGGCCAGGGAGGTTTCGCAGTGCGTCGGTGCCGGTCGTAGCTGCCTGAACCAGGCTCGGGTCCGATGTCGCGGCGAAGGAGACGGATGCCTTGGCCGAGCCCGCCATGTGCAGGTCGCACGCCCAGGTGTGAGCGCTGCCGGCGTTCACCCGCTCCTTGTCCGGCTCTGCCCGGCCGACGAGAACGACGCTCTTCGGGAGGGCGAAGCCGGGCAACGCGCACACGCTACGGACATCCGTCGTGCGGGACGCCGACGGACCGGCGAGGGCCGAAGCGGCCGAGAGCGCCGACGTACCGCAGCCTGCCTTCTCGGCGACCTGCCGTGCAGCGTGGGCCAGCAACCGGGCCAGGCCGGCCGGGTCGGCCGACCCCTTCTCGGTGGTTGCCGTCACTGCGGCCACCACGCTGTCCTCGGTCCGCACGACCTGACTGCCCTGCAATCCCCCGACCTTGCCCCAGCACGCCTTCGGTAGAACCACGTACCCGCCGCCGGGCGACACGGCGCCCGTCACACCGTTCGTGAAATAGGAACGGGCTGCCGGATCCTTCCAGACGCTGGTGGTGAAGGGGAACGCCCCTTGCTCGCCGGCCGTCCCCACCGTCACCCGCTGCTCCTCGCCACCGACGAAACGGCTGGTGCGCTCCAGCGTGCACGTGAACTCGGCTCGCCGGGGGGAGTCTTGCGCGCGCACCTGAGACAGCCGGCCGGTGGAGTCCAGAGCGGCCTGCGCGTCACCGCCTCCCAAGCGACCGCCACAGAACGAGTCCGCACCGAGGAGATCCGTGTTCCACCAGCAGTACGCGGTCGCGAGGACGGTGAGCGCCGCCAGCGAACCCACGCCTATGAGCATGGACTTCTTCTTGTGGGCGGAGACGGTCATGGCGCGGCCTTCGGCTTCCTGGTGTCTGGCGTCGCGTTCGGGGGGGGGCGGGGACGGATCACGCGGAGCGGCCGACCCGGCCGGCCCGACCTCATACGTTCCGGTCCAGCAGCAGGGGGCGCCCCCGCACAGGAGGCGCCCCCGTCGAACGAACGGCTAGGCCGACGCCTCCGCGTCCGCCGCCCGCGCCCGCAGCGCGCGCTCGATGCCCGCTCGGGACTCCGAGATCAGGCGGCGCAGCGACGCGTTCGGCTCGGCCGAGGCGAGCCAGGCGTCCGTGGCGTCCAGGGTCTCCTGGGAGACCAGGAGCGCGGGGTACAGGCCCACCGCGATCTGCTGGGCGATCTCGTGGGAGCGGGACTCCCACACGCCCTTGACCGCCGAGAAGAACTTCTCGGAGTAGGGGGCGAGCAGCTCGCGCTGGTCGGTCTGGACGAAGCCGCCGATCACCGCTTCCTGCACCGCGTTGGGCAGGGTGTCACCCTCCACGACCGACGCCCACGCCTCGGCCTTGGCCTCCGGCGTCGGGCGCGCGGCCTTCGCGGTCGCCGCGTGGCGCTCGCCCGCGGCCGTCTTGTCGAGTTCGAGCTCCGCCGCGATCTCCACCTCGTCGAAGACGCCGGTCGCCGCGAGGCGCTGCACGAACGCCCAGCGCAGCTCGGTGTCCACGGCGAGGCCCTCGATGACCTCCGCGCCCGTCAACAGGGCCTGGAGCAGGTCGAGTTGCTGCGGGGTGCGGGCCGTGGCCGCGAAGGCGCGGGCCCACGCCAGCTGGTGGTCACTGCCCGGCTCGGCGGTGCGCAGGTGCGCGAGCGTGGCGTCCGTCCACTGGGTCAGGCCCGCATCGCGCCACTCGGGCGCCGCGTACAGGTCGATGGCCAGCTTCACCTGGCGGTGCAGGGACTGCACCACACCGATGTCGGACTCCTTGGTGATGCCGGAGAGGACCAGTGCCAGGTAGTCGCGCGTGGCCAGCTCGCCGTCGCGGGTCATGTCCCACGCCGAGGCCCACGACAGGGCGCGCGGCAGGGACTCCGCGAAGTCGCCCAGGTGCTCGGTGACGACCCGCAGGGAGTCCTCGTCCAGGCGGACCTTCGCGTAGGAGAGGTCGTCGTCGTTGAGCAGCACGACCGCCGGGCGGCGGGTGCCCGCGGGCAGCTCGACCTCGGTGCGGGCCGCGGCCTCGATGTCCAGCTCGATCCGGTCGGTGCGGACCAGCTTGCCCGCGCCGTCCAGGTCGTAGAAGCCGATCGCGATGCGGTGCGGCCGAAGGGTGGGCTCGCCCTTGGCGCCGGCCGGCAGGGCCGGGGCCTCCTGGAGGACGGTGAAGGACGTGATCACGCCCGCCTCGTCCGTCACGATCTCGGGGCGCAGGATGTTGATCCCGGCCGTTTCCAGCCAGGCCCGGGACCATGTCTTCAGGTCACGCCCGCTGGTCTTCTCCAGCGCGCCGAGCAGGTCGGACAGGCGGGTGTTGCCGAAGGCGTGCGCCTTGAAGTAGGCCTGCACGCCCTGGAAGAACTCGTCGATGCCGACGTAGGCGACGAGCTGCTTGAGCACCGAGGCGCCCTTGGCGTACGTGATGCCGTCGAAGTTGACCAGGACGTCGTCCAGGTCACGGATGTCCGCCATGATCGGGTGCGTCGAGGGAAGCTGGTCCTGGCGGTAGGCCCAGGTCTTCATCGAGTTGGCGAACGTGGTCCACGCGTGCGGCCAGCGCGAGCCCTCGGCGTACGCCTGGCAGGCGATCGAGGTGTAGGTGGCGAACGACTCGTTCAGCCACAGGTCGTTCCACCACTCCATCGTCACCAGGTCGCCGAACCACATGTGGGCGAGCTCGTGCAGGATGGTCTCGGCGCGCATCTCGTACGCGGCGTCCGTCACCTTGGAGCGGAACACGTACTGGTCGCGGATGGTGACCGCGCCCGCGTTCTCCATCGCGCCGGCGTTGAACTCCGGCACGAAGAGCTGGTCGTACTTGGCGAACGGGTAGGCGAAGTCGAACTTCTCCTGGAACCAGTCGAAGCCCTGCCGGGTCACCGCGAAGATGTCGTCCGCGTCGAGGAACTCGGCGAGCGAGGGGCGGCAGTAGATGCCCAGCGGCACCGACTGCCCGTTCGGGCCCTCGTACGAGGAGTGCACCGAGTGGTACGGGCCCACGATCAGCGCGGTGATGTACGAGGAGATGCGCGGCGTCGGCTCGAAGACCCAGACGTCGTCCTTGGGCTCCGGGGACGGCGAGTTGGAGATGACCGTCCAGCCGTTCGGCGCCTTCACGGTGAACTGGAAGGTCGCCTTCAGGTCCGGCTGCTCGAAGGAGGCGAAGACGCGGCGCGCGTCCGGGACCTCGAACTGCGTGTACAGATAGGCCTGTTGGTCCACCGGGTCCACGAAGCGGTGCAGACCCTCGCCGGTATTGGTGTAGGCGCAGTCGGCGACGACCCGCAGTTCGTTGCGGCCCGCCTCAAGGCCCGCGAGGGCGATCCGGCTGTCCTTGAACACGGCCGCCGCGTCCAGCGCGGTGCCGTTCAGGATGACCTCGTGCACGGTCGGCGCGACCAGGTCGATGAAGGTCTCCGCCCCGGCCTCGGCGGAATCGAAGCGCACGGTGGTCGCGGACCGGTAGGTGCCGCCCTCCTGCGCGCCGCTCAGGTCGAGCTCGATCTCGTACGAGTCAACGGTGAGCAGGGCTGCCCGCCGCTGCGCCTCTTCGCGGGTCAGATTCGTGCCAGGCACCCGGTCATCTCCTTCAGATGCTTCAGTTCCATCAGATCGTGACGTTCCGGCCATCCTTGCACGCAGCATGCACGCAGCGCGATGTCCATTTTCCGCCGGTGAACAGGGCTTCGCGCGCCCCCGCCTGTGCCACGACGACCTACTCCGCACGCCTCGTCGACCCCGCCGTCCTCAAGGAACTCCGGAACCTCGACGACGCCTACTGCGACCCGGAGGTCGTCCTGGTGCACGTCCGTGCGGTCGAGTACGGCTGCGACCAGTTCGAGGTGGGTCGCCCTCGACGGTCGGGTGCGGGCAGCCGCAGGCGGCCCGCACCCGAAGGTGGACGCACCCGAAGGGGGCTAAGCCTTCAGCTCGGCCGCGACCAGCTCCGCGATCTGGACGGCGTTGAGCGCGGCGCCCTTGCGGAGGTTGTCGTTGGAGAGGAAGAGCGCGAGACCGTTCTCGACGGTCTCGTCGTTGCGGATGCGGCCCACGTACGACGCGTCCTTGCCCGCGGCCTGGAGCGGCGTCGGGATCTCGGAGAGCTCGACGCCGGGAGCGTTCTTGAGCAGCTCGTACGCGCGCTCCACGCTGATCGGACGGGCGAAGCGGGCGTTGACCTGGAGCGAGTGGCCGGAGAAGACCGGCACCCGGACACAGGTGCCGGACACCTTGAGCTCCGGGATCTCCAGGATCTTGCGGGACTCGTTGCGGAGCTTCTGCTCCTCGTCCGTCTCGAAGGAGCCGTCGTCGACGATGCTGCCCGCGAGCGGGAGCACGTTGAAGGCGATGGGCCGCTTGTAGACGGCGGGCTCGGGGAACTCGACCGCGTCGCCGTCGAAGGTCAGCTGGTCGGCCGCCTCGGCGACCTTGCAGGCCTGGCCGTACAGCTCGGCCACGCCCGCCAGGCCCGAGCCGGAGACGGCCTGGTAGGTGGTGGCGACGAGGGCGGTGAGGCCGGCCTCGTCGTGCAGCGGGCGCAGCACCGGCATGGCGGCCATCGTCGTGCAGTTCGGGTTGGCGATGATGCCCTTGGGGCGGTCCTTGACCGCGTGCGGGTTGACCTCGGAGACCACCAGGGGGACCTCGGGGTGACCGCGCCAGGCGGAGGAGTTGTCGATCACGACGGGACCCTGCGAGGCGACCTTCTCGGCCAGGGCGCGCGAGGTGGCGCCGCCCGCCGAGAACAGCACGATGTCCAGGCCCGCGTAGTCGGCGGTGGACGCGTCCTCGACCGTCACGCCGTCCAGGACCGTGCCCGCGGAGCGCGCGGAGGCGAACAGGCGCAGCTCGTCGACCGGGAAGTCCCGCTCGACGAGGATCTTGCGCATGACTGAGCCGACCTGTCCGGTGGCTCCGACGATTCCGACCCTCACGGTGACTCCTTTGGTGCTCACGTGCAGCTCACGTGGTCTTCTGACGACTCCGGCGCATCCATGATGCGTCGGCGCCCGGCGGACTTGTCCAATCCATTGTCCGGGGTGTGGGACACCTGCCCACTTGTGACAAGTCCATGGCATCCGTGTTGCATCCGCCCCGAAATGCCCTACACGGTCGTTTTCGCTGGTTACGGTCCTGGCAAGCCGGTCGATCATCGGCGACACCGCACCGCATTCCGGAGGATTTCCCGTGCCCGTATCCCGTCGCAGCAGGGCCATAGCCGCCCTCGCAGCCGCCCCGGTGCTCCTGTCCCTGGCGACGCCCGCCGTCGCTCGTGGGACCCACGACCAGCACCTGGCGAAGAAGCTGGTCAAGGAGGCGTCCGGGGAGAGCGCCTACCGTCACCTGGAGGCCTTCCAGAAGATCGCCGACGCCAACGGCGGCAACCGGGCCGCGGGCACTCCAGGCTACGACGCCTCGGCCGCCTATGTGTACGGGCAGCTCAAGCAGGCCGGGTACGACGTCTCTTACCAGGACTTCACGTTCTACGAGTCGAAGACCCTGCGGCAGAAGCTGACCCTCGGGGGGCGTCAACTGCCCACCGCCGCCTACAAGTTCAGCAAGTCGACCCCGGTCGGCGGCCTCACCGCCCAGGTGAAGGCGGCCCGCGTCGACGACACCCCGGGCTGCTCGCTCGACGACTACGCCTCGGACACCTTCACCGGGAAGATCGCGCTGGTGAAGCGCGGCAGCTGCACCTTCCAGGAGAAGGAGGCCGTCGCGGCGAAGGCGGGCGCGGCCGGCGTGATCGTCTACAACCACTCCGGGACCGACCCCGTGCAGGGCACCGTCGAATCGCCGGACAACGCGCACATCCCGGCCGCCGGGATCAGCCTGGCCGACGGCGAGGCGCTGGCCGGGCAGCTCGCCAAGGGCCCGGTCGAGGTCACCCTGGACGTGGCCACCGAGAACGTCGCCAGGAAGACCCGCAACGTGATCGCCGAGACCCGCACCGGCAACCCGGACAGCGTGGTCGCGCTCGGCAGCCACCTCGACTCGGTGCCCGCCGGGCCCGGCATCAACGACAACGGCTCCGGCTCGGCCGGTCTGCTCGAAGTGGCCCTCAAGCTCGCCAAGGAGACCAAGCAGACCCGCAAGCACCCCAAGCAGCTCCCCAACAAGGTGCGGTTCGCCTGGTGGTCCGGTGAGGAGCTCGGCCTGCTCGGCTCGGAGCACTACGTCAAGAACCTCACCGAGCGGCAGCAGAAGCAGATCAAGCTCTATCTGAACTTCGACATGATCGCCTCGCCGAACGCGGCCCAGCTCGTCTACGACGGAGACGACTCCGACAAGAAGGGCGCCGGCCCCGGCCCCGAGGGCTCGGCGCAGATCGAGGGCCTCATCAACGGCTACCTCGACAAGCGGCACGTGCAGCACGAGGGCTACGACTTCGACGGCCGCTCCGACTACGGCCCCTTCATCGCGGTCGGCATCCCGGCCGGCGGCACCTACACCGGCGCCGAGGAGATCAAGACGCCCGAGCAGGCCAAGAAGTGGGGAGGCAGGGCCGGTGAGGCCTTCGACCCCAACTACCACGCGGCGGGCGACACGCTGAAGAACATCGACAAGAAGTACTTCGACCTCAACATCGACGTCATCGCCCAGGCGGTCGGCACCTATGCCTACGACCTGAGCTCGCTCAAGCACTGAGCCGGTACGGAAACAGGCGGGGCGGGTGCTCTCCATGAGCACCCGCCCCGCCGTCGTTTCCTCAGGCCGTCACCGCACCCGCTACTGCGTGACCTTCCCGATGAGCACGCTGCCGGTGCCCGCCGCGGTGCCGCGCTCGTTCACCAGCTGCACGGTGCCGAAGAACTGACGTCCCTCGGGAGCCGCGCCCGCCACGACGACGTCCGCCGCCACCTGTGCGGAGGCGCCGGCCGCCAGCTTGACGGTCTTGCCCGTGTCGACCTTCACCGTGCCGAGCGAGGGCGCGAAGTACACGTCCTTGTAGGCGTACGTCGTCGACCCGGCCGGAACCGCGTAGCCCGCGACCTGGATCGTGTACGTGCCGGCGGCCGGCTTGACCACGCTGACCGACTCGTTGGCGCTGCTCGTCGTCGACTGGGCGACGGCCTTGCCGCTCTGGTCGAAGACGTACAGGTCGAGGTCGGCGCCCGCGTCCGAGGTGCCGCCGATGGAGACGTCCAGGTGCTCGACGCCCGCGCCGATGGTCACCGTGCTGGTCTGCGTCTCACCGGCCTTGATGGTGGGGTTCGCGACCTTCGCCGAGCCGAGCGAGCCGCCCGTCAGCTTGCCGTCGAGGGCGGCGAACTTGTTGGTCACCTTCCACTGCACGGGGGCCGGGGTGCCGACCTTCGCCTCGGGCACCGTCTGGGTGGCCGGGTCGAAGGTGACACCGAGCACCGAGGCGTCCAGCTTGAAGGAGTTGTCCAGGTACGGCGACGTACGACGGGCCTCGACCTCGATCTCCCAGACACCGGCCTGCGGGTTCGCGTACGAACGCAGGTCGGGGCGGCAGGTGTTGGCCGGGTTGTCGTAGTTCGGGTAGCAGTTCGGCGTTCCCGTCGGGTCCACCGCCACACCGTAGGGGTGGATGGAGATGAAGCGGGTCTGGCTGCCCGAGCGCAGCGCGCTCATGCGGACTTCCAGGTTCTGCGCGCCCGCCGGGACGTTCACGAAGTACGACTTGGTCGAGTTGCGCTGGACCGTCGAGGACGCCGAGAAGGTGTACCCGGGGCCCGCGATCGGGGTCGCGACGATGACCGTGGCCATGATCTGCTGGTCGACGCCGACCGTCTTGGGGTCGTCGACCTGGAGGATCGCGCTGTGCACGCCGCCGGACTTCGGCTGCGCCTGCACCTTGACGGTGACGGGCTTGCCGAGCGGCAGGCTCACCTCCTTGTCGCCGAGCACCTTGAACGTGCCGTCGTCGTTCTTCAGCGACAGCTTGTGCTTGACGTTCTTGTCCGGGCCCGTGGTGCGGGTGACCGTGACGTCGTACGTCTTCTTCTGTCCGGCCTTCAGACCGCTCTCGCGGTCGTAGATGCCGGTGCCGACGTTCGGGGTCTTCAGAGCGGAGCCGAGCGCGCTGGAGACCGGCGCGGTGACCGTGTACTCGTGCGCGGGGGCGTGCTTCTTCGCGGTCTCCTTGATCGCGTCCCAGGCGCCCACGATGTTGATGAGACCGGCACCCTCGGAGTAGGCCTGGGTGCCCTTGATGTGCTTGGCCGTCGAGGTCAGCGCGGTGCGCAGATCGGCCGGCGGCAGGTCGATGCCCTGCTGCTTGGCGGCCGAGATGAGCAGCGCCGAGGCGCCGGCGGCCTGCGGGGAGGCCATCGAGGTGCCCTGGAGCATCGAGTAGCCGGCCGGCAGGCTGTAGCCCGCCTCCTTGACCGGGCTGCCGGGCAGCCAGGTCTGGGTGGAGTTGATGGCCGCGCCCGGGGCGCTGAGGGTCGGCGTGAAGCCGCCGTCCTCGCGCGGGCCGCGCGAGGAGAACGGCATCATCTGGTAGTCCGTGGAGACACCGGAGCCGTAGTTGGCGGCCCAGGTCTCCTTGGAGATGCTCGCGCCGACGGAGATGACGTGGTCGGCGAGGCCGGGGTCACCGATGGTGTTGACGCCCGGGCCGTCGTTGCCGGCCGAGATGACCAGCTGCACGCCGTAGCTGTCGATGAGGCGCTTGTAGAGCGCGGCGCGCGCGTTGTTGCCGTCGTTGAGCGCCGGCAGGCCGCCGATCGACATGTTCACGATGTCGACGTGGCGGTTGGTGACGAGGTCGATCATGCCCTCGGTCAGCGCGATGTTGGTGCAGCCGCCGTCCCAGTTGCAGGCGCGCGAGGAGACGATCTTCGCGCCGGGCGCGGCACCGCTCATCCTGCCGCCGAACAGGCCGTTCGCGGAGGTGATGCCCGCGACGTGGGTGCCGTGCTCGGACTCGATGACGCCGATGTTGACGTAGTCCGAGGTGTGCCCGGCAGCGTCGTAGACGACGTTCTTGCGGATCTCCACGGTGAACGGCACCCGCTCGACGACATCGGTCGCCGGGTTGTCGGTACCGAAGTAGCCGACCTGGTAGCCGTCCTTGTACGGCTTCATCGGAGCGTCGTCCGAGAAGTCGTTGTTGTTGTTCAGGTCCACCCGGACCGTGCCGGCGACCGGGTCGTAGAGCACGCCCCAGGTGTCGGTGGTGTCGCCGTCCCGGTTCAGGTCGCCGGCCGCGTCGCCGCCCTTGGTGACCTTCTCGGCGAAGGTGGAGAAGTCGTAGGAGCCCGCCGGGGCCTTCCACGTCCTGCCGCCCGCGGTGAACGTCGGCCCGGAGACGGCGGTGTTGGCGCGCAGCCAGGTGCCGTCGTTGTCCTGCACCGGGTCGGTCGAGGTGACCCAGTCGACGATCTTGCGCTCGCCGGTGGTGGTCTTCTGGAGCGCGGGGTGACCGAGGTCGACGCCGGAGTCCAGGATGCCGATGGTGACCCCGCGGCCGTCCGCCTCGGGGTGCTGCTTCACGAAGTCGACCGCACCCGTCTCGAAGTTCGGGTTGTACGGGTTCTTCGCGGGGGTGTTCTTGTCCGGCGCGGGGTAGCTGCCCGAGGTGCGCAGCTGCTTGGCGGACTTCGTGGTGTCGCCCGACGGGGTCGGGTCGTCCAGCTGAATGTCCTGCTTGAGGTCGATGCCGTCCACCGAGGGCAGCTTCGCTGCGGCCTTCAGGGCGGCCTCGGCCTTGGCCGTCGGCAGGGTCGCCCGGACGTAGCCGAGCTTGTCGTCCCGCTTGCCCACGGTCGCCCCCGCGACCGCGTGCAGCTGCTCGGTGACGTCGGACGTGGCACCCGGGGCGGTCGCCACCATGACGGTGACGCTCTTCTCGCCCTTGGCCTGCGCCTCGGCGAGACGCTGCTCATCGGCCTTGCCGAGCTTGTCCTCGGCGGTCTTGGCCGGAGCGGTCTTCACCGGGGGCACGGACGTCGGACCGTCGCCGCCGGTGGCGGCGAAGGCCGGGGCTGCGCCCGCCGTGACGAGCGCGGCCACCAGGCCGGCCGCCGCCGCTATTCGGGCCGTGCGTCTCGCCCCGGGTATGGGGCGCGGGGATTCAGTGGTCATTCAGCATCCCTGTGATGTGGGTAAAGGTCCGGACTCGTGAACGGTTCGAAATTCGGTACCGGATGACCGCTGAGCATTGCGTATATGACTGTTGTTTGTGGAGAGTTGACCGTTACGTGATGTGAACATGGCGCTTTCCCGCCAGCGCACCGGATCCGCCAGGTCGAACCGGCACGGTTCTCCCCAGGGGCGGGCGCACACGCACGCCGACCCGTAATCTCACCAAATGAACACGGAGTTGCGGGTGGCGGCCTACGCCGTATGCGTACGGGAAACCGGCGGCGTCCGGGAGATCCTGCTGGCGCGCTGGGTGGCCCGGGACGGCACCAAGCGGTGGACGCTGCCGGGCGGCGGCATGGACCACGGTGAGGATCCCCTCGACACCGTGGTGCGCGAACTCGACGAGGAGACCGGCTACGCGGTCGAACCGGTCCGGCTGCTCGGCATCGACTCCATCAACCGGCGCTATCCGCGCAAGCTCGGCCGGTTCGCGGACTTCCAGGGGCTGCGCATCGTCTACGAGGGCCGGGTCACCGGCGGCGAGCTGCGCCACGAGACCAACGGCTCCACCGACCTGGCCGCCTGGCACCGCCTGGACGCGGTGAGCGATCTGGACCGGGTCGAACTCGTCGACGTGGGAATCGAGTTGTGGCACGCCCGGCCGGCGACCGGCAAGGCGCGGCGGACGCATCCGGCCGCCGACTGAACCGGTCGCCGGCCGCCTTCTTCCGGTCGCGGGCGGCGGGCCGTTCCCCTCCATGAAGGCCCGCCGCCCGCGCCCGGCGTCAGCGGGGGAGGACCACCACATAGGCGGCCGGCTCCCGTTCGGTGGACGCCATCAGCGCGGTCCGCACCACGGCCGCCTGCTGTTCGAGCGCGGTGCGCAGCTTCTTGGGCGTGATGTGCACGACGGTGATCCCGAGCCGCTCCAGTGCCTCGCGCTTGCGCGCGCACTCCGAGAACAGCGCGTCGTCGTCCTGCCGGGCCGCCCGGGTGTCCAGCTCCACCGCGACCGCCTGCTCCGGCCAGTACGCGTCGAGGCCGCCCAGGTGCGGGCCGCCCGGCAGCCGCAGGTCCACGTTCCACAGCGGGTCCGGCAGGCCGAACCCGCGCACCATGGCGTAGAGCCGCTCCTCGGCGATCGAGCGTCCCTCGGCGAGCAGCGCGTCCACCGCGTCCACCACATGGGCCCGGGTCAGCAGCCGCGCCTGCGTCAACTCCCGCACGATCGCGGCCGGTTCGGTGTGCCCGCAGCGCACGGCCTCGGTGAGCAGGCGGCGCACCGCCTCGGCGTCGTCGAGGACCGCGACCGCGTCGGCGAGCGCCCGCGGCACCGGCGCCACCGGCACGCCCGCGATCATCTCCGCGCCCGGCATCGCCACCGCGCGCACCAGTTGGACGAAGCCCGTGGAGCGCAGCCGCCGGGTGCGCGGCACCAGCACGTCGATCCGGTCGAGCGAGTGCAGCGGGGGAGCGGCCGAGAACCGGTGCATCGCGAGCGCCGCGAGCCCGGTGACGACGGCCCCCGGCGGCTGGTCGTGGGCCTGGCCCTGTGCCGGAATGGCCTTGGCGCGTCCGGCGGCCGGCCACCCCGCGAACAGCAGCGCGGCGTGCAGCCGCTCCTCGCTGGTGGCCGGGCCCGGGTGCAGCAGGTACACGCCGGGAAGCAGTTGCTGCCAGGGGCCGCCGGGCCGGCACTGGGCGGCGGTACGCGCGGCCGAAACCCCGTGCGCGCGCAGCTGGTTGGCGGAGAGCACGCGCTGCTGCACTTCGGTGAGGTGGCTCAGGGGGCGGGGGGAGAGCGGGGTGTTGTGGTTCATGCCGCAGGGTTTTCCGCACCCGGAGCCCCAGCTAACCGCTGTTACAGGCCCGTCGACAAATCCGGACAACACCGTCCTAAAGTACGGGCGTTCGAGTGCCGATCAGGGGGCCCGTTCCCGGGCCCCCCGAACGGGCGTCAGCGGGCGGCGGCCGTGGCGTCGCAGACCTGGCCGCGCAGCGTGCGGGCCAGGTCGTCGCGGGCCTCCAGCACCAGGCGGCGCAGCGCGGGGGCCGCGTCCTCGTGCGCGGCGAGCCACGCGTCCGTCGCGGCCAGGGTGGCCTCGTCGTTCTGGAGCCCGGGGAACAGGCCCTTGACGACGTCCATGCCGATCTGGATCGAACGCTCGGCCCACACCCGCTCGATCGCCGCGAAGTACTTCGCGGCGTACGGGGCGGTCAGCTCGCGCTGCGAGGGCTGGTTGAAGCCCGAAATGGTGGCTTCCACCAGGGCGTTGGACAGCGCGTCCGACTCCACGACCTGCGCCCAGGCCTGCGCCTTGACCGCCTCGGACGGGCGCCCCGCCAGGCAGCGCACCTGGTGGCGCTTGCCGGAGGCGGTGTCGTCGCGGGCCAGCTCCGCGTCGATGGCGGCCTCGTCGGCGATGCCGTGTGCGGCCAGCGGTTCGAGCAGCGCCCAGCGCAGCTCCTGGTCCACGTCGAGGCCGTCGACCTTCGCGGTGTCCGCGAGCAGCCCCCGCAGGAGCTGGAAGTCGGCGTCGGTGGCGGCCGTCGCCGCGAAGAAGCGGGCCCAGGTCAGCTGGTGCTGGCTGCCCGGCTCGGCGAGCCGCAGCTCGCGCAGGGCGCCCTCGGCGAGCAGCCGGCCGCCCTCCTCGCGCCAGTCCGGAGCCGCGTAGTGCGTGACCGCGGACCCGGCCCAGGCGTGCAGCATCTGGAGCACGCCGATGTCGGACTCGCGGCCGGCGTGCGCGAGGACGAGCGCGACGAAGTCACGGGCGGGCATCAGCGCGTCCCGCGTCAGGTTCCACAGCGCCGACCAGCACAGGGCGCGCGCCAGGGGATCGCTGATGTCGCCGAGGTGGGCGCGCAGGGTGGCCAGCGAGCCCTCGTCGAAACGGATCTTGCAGTAGGTCAGGTCGTCGTCGTTGACCAGGATCAGATCGGGCCGCTCGGCCCCGGCGAGCTCGGTGACGACGGTCCGCGGACCTTCCACGTCGGCCTCGGCGCGGGCGTAGCGCACCAGGGCGCCGGCCTCGTTGCGGTACAGGCCCACCGCGACCCGGTGCGGGCGCAGCTCCGGGTGCGAGGGGGCCGCCTCCTGGAGCACGGCGAGCTCGGTGATCCGGTCCCCGGCGTCATAAGTGGCCACCGGCGTAAGGGAGTTGACGCCCGCCGTCTGTAGCCAGGAGCGCGACCAGGTGGCCATGTCGCGACCGGACACCTCTTCGAGGACGGTCAGCAGATCGCCGAGCCGGGTGTTGCCGTAGGCGTGCCGCTTGAAGTAGCGCCGGGCCCCTTCGAGGAAGTCGTCCCGGCCCACGTACGCGACGAGCTGCTTGAGCACCGAGGCGCCCTTGGCGTACGTGATCCCGTCGAAGTTGAGCTTGGCGTCCTCCAGGTCGCGGATGTCGGCCGTGATCGGGTGCGTGGAGGGAAGCTGGTCGGCCCGGTAGGCCCACGCCTTGCGATTGTTGGCGAAGGTCACCCAGCTGTTGGTGAAGCGCGTCGCCTCGGCCTGCGAGAACGAGCCCATGAAGTCGGCGAAGGACTCCTTCAGCCACAGGTCGTCCCACCACACCATGGTGACCAGGTCGCCGAACCACATGTGGGCCATCTCGTGCAGGATGACGTTGGCCCGGCGCTCGTAGGCGGCCCGGGTCACCTTGCCGCGGTAGATGTACTCCTCGCGGAAGGTCACCAGGCCCGGGTTCTCCATCGCGCCCAGGTTGTACTCCGGCACGAACGCCTGGTCGTACTTCCCGAACGGGTAGGGGAAGTCGAAGTTGTCGTGGAAGAAGTCCAGGCCCTGCTTGGTGACCAGGAAGACGTCGTCCGCGTCGAAGTGCTTGGCGAGCCCCTTGCGGCACAGCGCGCCGAGCGGGATCTCCCGTGTGCGCCCGTCGTCGAACGTGCGGGTGTAGGAGTCGGTCACGTAGTGGTACGGGCCGGCGACCACGCAGGTGATGTACGTCGAGATCGGCTCGGTGGCGGCGAACCGCCACACCCCGTCGGCCTCCTGGCCGCCCGAACCGTTGGACCACACCGTCCAGCCCTCGGGGGCCTGCGCCTCGAAGGTGAAGCGGGCCTTGAGGTCGGGCTGCTCGAAGTTGGCGAACACCCGGCGGGAGTCGGCCGGTTCGTACTGCGTGTAGAGGTAGACCTCGCCGTCCTCCGGGTCGACGAAGCGGTGCATGCCCTCGCCGGTCCGGCTGTACGCGCACTGCGCGTCGACGACGAGGACGTTGTCGGCGGCCAGGTCGTCCAGGGCGATCCTGCTGCCGTCGAAGACCTCGGCCACGTCCAGCGCGCGGCCGTTCAGGGTCACCGAGGTCACCGACGGGGCGATGAGGTCGGCGAACGTCGAGGCGCCGGGGCGGGCCGAGCGGAAGCGGATCGTGGTCAGGGACCGGAACGTGCGGGGCCCGCCCGGGGCCTCACCGACCGCGGACCGCAGGTCGAGAGAGACGTCGTAGCCCTCGACGGACAGCAGCTCGGCCCGCTCACGGGCCTCGTCGCGGGACAGATTCTCACCGGGCACGGGCACTCCTTCGTGTCTCGTTCGAACGGACTCGATCCTCCCATGCCACCGGAGCGGGAGCCGAGCGGGAAGACGGTCGGCCCCATCGGGTGCACGGCGGAATGCTTTCGGCCGCCTCCGGTGTTCGCCGGTACAGACGCTTGTTTTCCGACGTCGTCCGCTGTCGCACGCTGTTGCCCGAGGAGAGACATGTCCGACTCCGCCAAGACCCCCGTCGACTTCTGGTTCGACCCCCTGTGCCCCTGGGCCTGGATGACCTCGCGCTGGATGCTGGAGGTCGAGAAGGTCCGTGACGTCGAGGTGCGCTGGCATGTGATGAGCCTCGCGGTGCTCAACGAGGACCGCCTGGACGAGCTGCCCGAGGAGTACGCCGAGAACATGCGGCCCGGCGGCAGGGCCTGGGGCCCGGTCCGCGTGGTGATCGCGGCCCGCGAGCTGCACGGCGACGAGGTCGTCGGCAAGCTCTACACCGCGCTCGGCACCCGCATCCACAACGAGGGCCTCGGCACGACCCGCGAGGCCGTCGCCGCGGCACTCAAGGACGTGGGCCTGCCCGCCGACCTCATCGACTACGCGGACCGGGACACCTACGACGTCCAGCTGCGCGCCTCCCACAAGGAGGGCATCGAGAAGGTCGGCCAGGACGTCGGCACCCCCGTCATCGCGGTGCCGGGCGCCGACGGCGAGCAGATCGCCTTCTTCGGCCCCGTCGTCACCCCCGCCCCCCAGGGCGAGGCCGCGGCCAAGCTGTGGGACGGCACTCTGCTGGTCGCCGCCACCCCCGGCTTCTACGAGCTCAAGCGCAGCCGCACCAAGGGCCCCGACTTCAGCAACCTCTGACCGGCACCGGGCGCCCGCCACGTCCTGGGGCGGGCGCCCTCCGCGCGGGTTCTCAGGCGTGCAGGGCCGCCGTGCGCGGCAGTCTGCGGGCCACCTCGTCGGCGTCGTCGAAGTCGAAGTCCCACTCCGGGTCCAGGAGCGGGTAGTCGATGGTGAAGCAGTCGCCGGGCAGTTCCTGCCCGGTCGCCTTGAGATGGGCGTCCCAGGCGATCGCGAGGACCGGCTCGCACTCCAGCTCCTCCCAGGTGACGGCCGCCTCCCGCACCGCCGCGAGCCCGGCCAGACTGTCGGGATCGGCCACGGCGGCCTCGTACGCCTCGCGCCCCTGGGCTATGAGCCAGCCCCTGAAGTAGTCGAACCCGTCGTCCGAGCAGCCGCCGTTGATCGTGTACGCCGCCGCCCACAGCGGGGCCGTGTACGACCGCGCCATCAGGTCCCACAGGATCTGCTGGGCGGCCCGGATCTCGCCGGCCGGGCGCTCCGCGAGCAGCGCCGAGGCCTGCGCGGCGACCGCCTCGGCGTCCCCGCCGTGCGGCACCCGCGCGCGGGCGTCGTCGATCAACTGCCAGAGCTCTGCTGTGTCCATGGACCGAGCATGGCACCCGCCACTGACAACGCCCCTCGCCGTCGCGGCGGTTGAACGCGGACGGCCCCCGCGAGTCATGTCCTCGCGAGGGCCGGCCGGTCATTCCGTCCGCAGGTGAAGGTTGAGAAGACGATCACGAGCAGGACGCCTGGGGCCCAAGTGGGCCTGTTGTGAAGGGAGTTGCACCCAGTCGGGTCGCGTTGCCCTACGGCACGAGGAGCAGGTTGTTGCCGGCCTGCTTGGCTGCGGTGTAACGCTTGGCCACGTCCTGCCAGTTGACGACCCGCCACATGGCCTCGATGAAGTCGACCTTCTGGTTCCGGTACTGGAGGTAGAAGGCGTGCTCCCAGGCGTCGAAGACCAGGATCGGGGTCGAGCCCTGGCCCACGTTGCCCTGGTGGTCGTAGATCTGCTCCACCACGAGGCGGCCGCTGATGGGCTCGTAGGCGAGGACGCCCCAGCCCGAACCCTGCGTCGTCGCCGAGGCCTTGGTCAGCTGGGCCTTGAACTTGGCGAAGGAGCCGAAGGACTCGGCGATGGCGTCGGCCAGCTCGCCGGTGCCGTCCTTCTCCAGCGGCTCGCCGCCGCCGTCGCCCGTCATGTTGTGCCAGTAGATCGAGTGCAGGATGTGGCCGGAGAGGTGGAACGCGAGGTTCTTCTCCAGGCCGTTGATCGACCCCCAGGAGTCCTTGTCGCGCGCCTCCGCGAGCTGCTCCAGGGTGTCGTTCGCGCCCTTCACGTACGCCGCGTGGTGCTTGTCGTGGTGCAGCTCGATGATCTCCGGGCTGATGACGGGTTCGAGCGCCGCGTAGTCGTACGGAAGTTCAGGAAGCGTGTAAATGGCCATGTCCGAGCCCTCCGACTGCTCACTGCAAATGCTTATTGCAATTGATGTGCAAGTGCACGCTATCAGCAGCAATACGGCTTCGCAGCTAAGGGTGACCTCAGCAAAAAGTCCTGGGTCCCGGGGCCTGGGGCGGGGTGCGAGCAGGGGAGGGGGCCGCCCCGGGGGCCGGGGCGGCTTCGATAAAGTCGGCGGACGAATATCCGTTTCCCGCACATAAGCGACAGGAGTGCCCGTGGAGCCGCCCGCCATCGGCATCGGGTCCTGGTGGACCGTCTCCGCCGTGAGCACGGTCTGGCTCTGGCTGTACCTGGTCCCGCTCATGCCCCAGCGCGCCTACAAGCTGCGGGTCGCCGCGATACCCGTCCTGGGGGCCGTCTTCGTGATGGCGTCGGTGCTCGTGAAAGGGGTGCCCCTGGAACGGCTGTTGCCGATGTACGCGACAGCGCTGTGCGGGCTGCTCCTCGGTCTGCTCGGGCAGGGGGCGAAGGTCCGCGAACTCATGGCGGAGATGGTGGAATCCGGCAGGGACAGGCCCCGGAACAGCGTGAGCGTCAATGTCCAGCTGGCGGTTTCCTGCTCGGCCATGCTGGTGCTCTGGGGCTGGCTGACCCACTTCGGTACGCGCTGAACGCCCCTGGGGGAGGGGGTGCGGTCAGGCCTCCAGCGGGGTGCTCGGCGAGGTGCGCTGGCGGATGTAGCCGATGATCGCCAGCAGCAGCGTGAGGCCGCCCGTGTAGTAGAGCTGGACGCGCGTGCCGTCCTCGCGGGCCATCAGGACGAACACCGCCGCCATGCCGGCCAGCGCGATCCAGGTGAGCCAGGGGTACAGCCACATCTTCACGACGAGCTTCTCCGGGGCCTCGCGCTCGATGCGGCGGCGCAGCAGCAGCTGCGAGGCGGCGATGAAGAACCAGACGACCAGGATGATCGCGCCGATGGTGTTCAGGAGCCACTGGAAGATGTCGTCCGGGCGCCAGTAGCTCAGCAGGACGCACACGAAGCCGAAGGCCGAGGACGTGAGCACCGCGACGCGCGGCACCCCGCCGGAGATCCTGCCGAGCACCTTGGGGCCCTGACCGCGCGAGACGAGCGAGCCGGCCATCCGGGACGCGCCGTAGATGTTCGCGTTCATCGCCGAGAGCAGCGCGACGAGGATGACCACGTCCATGATCCGGCCGGCCCCGGGGATGCTCAGGTAATCCAGGGTCGCGACGTACGGGCCCTTGGCGGCGATGTCCTTCGTGGTCCACGGCAGCAGCGTCACGACGACGGCCATCGAGCCCACGTAGAAGATCGCGATCCGCCACATCGCGGTGCGCACGGCCTTCGCGACGCCCTGGACGGGGTGTTCGGACTCGGCCGCCGCGATGGTGACCGTCTCCAGGCCGCCGTACGCGAAGACGGAGGCGAGCAGTCCGACGATGAGGCCCTCGCTGCCGTTGGGCATGAAGCCGCCCTGGCCGGTGAGGTTCGTCAGGCCCGGTGCGTTGGTGTCGGGCAGCACGCCGATGATCGCCAGGACGCCGATGACCAGGAAGAGCGTGATCGCGCCGATCTTCAGCGCGGCGAACCAGAACTCGAACTCGCCGAAGTTCTTCACGGCCGCCAGGTTGGTGCCGCAGAACAGCAGCATGAACACGGCGACCAGGGCCCACTCCGGGACCCCCGGCAGCCAGCCGTGCACGATGCCCGCCGCGCCGATGCCCTCCAGGCCGACGGCCACGCACAGCAGGAACCAGAAGGCCCAGCCCGCGGTGAATCCGGCCCAGGGCCCGATCGCCCGCTCGGCGTGCACCGAGAAGGAGCCGGAGGCGGGGTTGGCGGCCGACATCTCGCCCAGCATGCGCATGACGAGCATGACCAGGGCGCCCGATATCGCGTAGGCGAGGATGATCGACGGGCCGGCCGCGGCGATCGCGGTGCCGGAGCCCACGAACAGGCCGGCGCCGATCACACCGCCGAGGGCGATCATCGAGAGGTGGCGCTGCTTGAGGCCGTGCGTGAGCGGCGAGTCGGTCTTCGGCCGGCTGTCGTCCGGCGCGGGCGCGGTTGTCCGAGACATGGGCATGCCCTGTTCAGTAGCTGATCCACCGGGTCGGCGGCACGGAGCCCACAGTCTTAGGGCGGCCCCGCTCAGAGGGAACACCCGACCGCTATGCGGACACTCGACTCACACAGCGTGAAGAGACACGTGCGTTTTGTTTACGCGATCTTCACGCGCGCCGCGTGCGCCCGTCCCGTACCTCGGCTCTCCTGCGCGCCACGCCTTACTTCCGCACTTCACACGCGCCGCGTACGCCACTCCCGTACCCCTGCCACCACGAGCACCAGCGCCGTCGCCCCCGCCGACCACAGCAGCTGTGGCCGGGCCGAGGAGTCGAACAGCATCAGGACGAGCACCGCGGCCATCGCGGCGAGCGCGGCCCAGGTGAGATACGGGAAGGCCCACATCTTCAGGGCCAGCGTCTCGGGTGCCTCGCGCTCGATGCGGCGGCGAAGGCGCAGCTGCGACAAGGCGATCAGCGCCCACACGAAAAGCAGCACCGCGCCGACCGCGTTGAGCATGTAGAGGAATACCGAGTCCGGCCACTTCAGGTTCAGCAGCACGGAGACGAACCCGAAGGCCACCGAGGCCAGCACCGCGCGGCGCGGCACCCCGCCGCCCGACACCTTCAGGAGGCCCTTCGGCGCCTCGCCCCGTTCGGCGAGCGAGAAGATCATGCGCGAGGAGCCGTACAGATTGGCGTTGAGGGCGGAGAGCAGGGCCACGAACACCACGATGTTCATGATCTGGCCGGCTCCCGGGATGCCGATCGAGTCGAGGACCGCGACGTACGGGCTCTGGCCCGGCTTCATCGACGTCCACGGCAGCAGCGTCACGATGACCAGCATCGAGCCCACGTAGAAGAAGAGGATGCGCCAGACCGCGCTGCGCACCGCGCGCCCGACCGCGCGCACCGGGTCGTCGGACTCGGCGGCGGCGATCGTGACCACCTCAAGGCCGCCGAACGCGAAGATCACCGCTAGCACCCCGGAGACCACTCCGCTCCAGCCTGCGGGCAGGAAGCCGCCCTGGCCGGTCAGGTTGGCGAGGCCCACCGCCGAGGTGTCGGGCAGCACGCCGAAGACGGCGAGCAGGCCGAGCACCAGGAACGCCACGATCGCGAAGATCTTCAGGGCGGCGAACCAGAACTCGAACTCGCCGAAGTTCTTGACCGCGGCCAGGTTGGCGACGGTGAACACCACCATGAAGATCAGCACCCAGGCCCACTGCGGAACCCCCGGCGCCCAGCCGTTCGCGATCTTCGCGGCGCCGGTCGCCTCCACGGCGAGCACCACCACGAGCAGGAACCAGTACAGCCAGCCCACGCTGAACCCGGCCCAGCGGCCGAGCGCCCGCTCCGCGTGCACCGAGAACGAGCCGGACGCGGGCATCGCCGCCGACATCTCGCCGAGCATCCGCATCACCAGCATCGCGATGGCACCCGCGATCAGATACGAGACGATGATGCCGGGGCCCGCCACCGCGATACCGGCGCCCGACCCCACGAAGAGTCCCGCGCCGATCACCCCGCCGAGGCCGAGCATGGTCAGGTGGCGCTGTTTCAGGCCGTGCGAGAGGGGCTCGGCGGGCGGGGACTCGTGCATGGCGCTCGTAACTTTCGGTTTATGGGGAATCTACAGTCTCGCCGAGTCACGACCCCGGGCGCAAAAGGGATACCCGGGACGATCGGCGTAGTGACGAGGGTCACCCCGGGCGAGGCGTGAATCCCGTCCTTTGTCCGGACCCCACCAAGGCTTCAACACCCGCTTTGTGGGCGGCTGCTGGTGATCCGGCGAGATTCCGTGGGCTAACGTCACCGTGTCCCCAGCACGTCCCGCTGCCCCAATACCTGCCGGAGTTCCGATGAGCACTGCGTCCGCCGCCCCCCGTACCGGATCGGTCCTCGCCGACCTGCTGCCCGCCTCCCGTGCCCGGGACATCGCGCTCGTCGCCGGCGGCGCCGCGCTCACCGGCATCGCCGCCCAGATAGCCGTGCCCGTCCCCGGCTCGCCCGTCCCGGTCACCGGCCAGACCTTCGCGGCCCTCCTGGTCGGCGCGGGCCTCGGCGCCGGCCGCGGCTTCCTCTCGCTCGCGCTGTACGCGCTGATCGGCATGGCCGGGATGCCGTGGTTCGCGGACGGCACCTCCGGCGCGGGCGGCGCCTCCTTCGGCTACGTCCTCGGCATGCTGCTCGCCTCCACCGTCGTCGGCGCCCTGGCCCGCCGCGGCGCCGACCGCTCGGTGCCGCGCACGGCGGGCACGATGGTGCTCGGCTCGGCGATCATCTACGCGGTGGGCGTGCCCTACCTCGCCGCCTCGACCGGCATGTCCCTGACCGCCGCGGTCGCCGCCGGCCTCACCCCATTCCTCATCGGCGACGCCCTGAAGGCCGCCCTGGCGATGGGCCTCCTCCCGGCCGCGTGGAAGTTCCTCGGCCGCAAGGGCTGAGTCCCGGCAGGTGTACGACGAAGAGGGCCCGGCGGCTGCCGGGCCCTCTTCCGTTCCAGCACTCCTGGAACACGCCTACGGCGCGGTGACCTCTTCCTTCACACCGCTCCGCGCGGGGGCGCGCCGCGCCAGCACCTGCTGCTTGACGACCGCGATCACGATGACGAGCGCCGCGACGAGCAGGGAGAGCAGCACCTGCTCACGGCCGGACTTGTCGTACAGCATGTAGACGAGGACGAAGGAGATCATCCCGATCGTCAGCCAGGTGAGATAGGGGAAGCCCCACATCTTCACGGTCAGCTTCTCCGGCTGTTCGCGCAGGATGATCCCGCGCATCCGCAGCTGGGTGAAGCAGATCACCAGCCACACGAACAGGGCGACCGCACCGGAGGAGTTGAGCAGGAACGCGAAGACGGTGTCCGGCCACTTGTAGTTGAAGAAGACGGCCACGAAGCCGAAGACGACCGAGGACAGGATCGCGACCTGCGGCACGCCCCGCTTGTTGGTGCGGGCGAAGGACTTCGGCGCGTCGCCGCGCTCACCGAGCGAGAACGCCATCCGGGAGGCCGTGTAGAGGCCGGAGTTGAGGCAGGACAGGACCGCCGTCAGGACGATCACGTTCATGATCTGGTCGGCGTGCGGAATGCCGATCGTCTTCAGGGCCGCGACGTAGGAGCCGTCGGCGACGATCGAGGGGTCGCTCCACTTCAGGAGCGTGAGCACCACGAAGATCGAACCGAGGTAGAAGACCGCGATCCGCCAGATCACGCTGTTGGTGGCCTTGGTCACCGCGCGCCGCGGGTCCTCGGACTCGCCGGCGGCCAGCGTGACGATCTCGGAGCCCATGAAGGAGAAGACCACCATCAGGACACCGGTGAGGATCGCGCCGTACCCCTTGGGGAAGAATCCGCCCGCGTCCGTGAGGTGCGCGAGGCCCGCGCCGGGGTTGTCCGAGCCCGGCAGCACGCCGAACACCGCGAGAAGGCCGATGATCACGAAGCCGCCGATCGCGACGACCTTGATCCCGGCGAACCAGAACTCGAACTCGCCGTACGAGGAGACCGAGGCCAGGTTGGTGGCGGTCAGGACCAGCATCACTATCAGCGCCCAGCCCCACTGCGGGACCCCCGGCACCCAGTCGTGCAGGATCTTCGCGCCGGCCGTCCCCTCGACCGCGAGCACCACGACCCAGAAGAACCAGTAGAGCCAGCCGATCGAGAAGCCGGCCCAGCGGCCGAGCGCACGGTCGGCGTACGCCGAGAACGAGCCCGACGACGGGCGGGCGGCGGCCATCTCGCCCAGCATCCGCATCACGAAGACGACCATCACGCCGACGAGTGCGTACGAGAGCAGAATGGCGGGTCCCGCCGCGGCGATGCCGGAGCCGGAGCCCACGAACAGGCCGGCGCCGATCACGCCACCGATGGCGATCATGGAGAGATGGCGGTTCTTGAGACCAGCCTTGAGGCCGCTGTCGGGCACCTGCGGATCACCGGGTTCACCGGGCAGGCGGTCTTCCTTCGCAAGGGACGGCTGCGAGGTCATAGACGCTTCCTTAAGTCTTCGGAGCACTCGGGTTACGAGCCCGGGTATTCAAACCTGGTCCGCTTCGGGACGGAAGGCCTGAATCCGGATCGTTAGACGGGACCAAGTGCGGGGACCAAAGTCCTCACCCCGCTAAGCCCTGCCCTGCCCCGCGCATGCCACACTCGGTACATGCGCGTGTACCTCGGCTCCGACCATGCCGGCTTCGAACTCAAGAACCACCTCGTCGAGTGGCTCACCGCCCACGGGCACGAGCCCGTGGACTGCGGTCCGCACATCTACGACGCCCAGGACGACTACCCGCCGTTCTGTCTGCGTGCCGCCGAGAAGACGGCCGGCGACCCGGACTCGCTCGGCATCGTGATCGGCGGCTCCGGCAACGGCGAGCAGATCGCCGCCAACAAGGTCAAGGGCGTCCGCGCCGCGCTGGCCTGGAGCGAGCAGACCGCGGCCCTCGGCCGTGAGCACAACGACGCCAATGTGATCTCCATCGGCGGCCGGATGCACACCGAGGAGGAGGCGACCAGGTTCGTCGAGATCTTCCTCGCCACCCCGTACTCGGGGGAGGCGCGTCACACCCGCCGCATCGAGATGCTCACCGAGTACGAGACCACCGGCAAGCTCCCCGAGATCCCGGCCCACCACCCGCAGCAGGGCTGAGCCCGGCCCATGCCCGAGGGCCACACCATCCACCGCCTGGCCGCCGACCACGACCTGAGGTTCGGCGGCCGGCCGCTGCGCGCGTCCAGCCCCCAGGGCAAGTTCTCGGACGGCGCGGCCCTGGTCGACGGCCAGGTCCTGGAAGACGCCGAAGCCCACGGGAAGCACCTCTTCCTCGGCTTCGGGCCCTCGGGCTGGATCCACATCCACCTCGGCCTGTTCGGCAAGTACGGCTTCGGCGACGCCCCCGCCCCGCCGCCGACCGACACCGTCCGGCTGCGCCTGCTGAACGACACCGGATACGCCGATCTGCGCGGGCCGACGACCTGCTCGCTGATCACCGACGGCGAGAAGCAGGCGATACACGACCGGCTCGGCCCGGACCCGCTGCGGCCCGAGGACACCGGGGTCAAGGCCTGGCAGCGGATCTCGAAGAGCCGCACCACCGTCGCGGCCCTGCTCATGGACCAGAAGGTCATCGCGGGCGTCGGCAACGTCTACCGCGCCGAGGTCCTCTTCCGGCACGGCATCGACCCCTACCGGCCCGGCAAGGACCTGACCCGCGCCGAATGGGACGCGATCTGGGCCGACCTGGTGGAGCTGATGCGCGAGGGCGTCCGGCTCAACCGCATCGACACCGTCCGCCCCGAGCACACCCCCGAGGCCATGGGCCGCCCGCCGCGCGTGGACGACCACGGCGGCGAGGTGTACGTCTACCGCCGGGCGAACCTGCCCTGCCACCTCTGCGGGAGCGAGATCCGCACCGCCGGCCTCGCCGCCCGCAACCTCTTCTGGTGCCCCGGCTGTCAGAAGCCGTGAGGCAGCCACGGCGCGAGCTCGCTGCCGAAGGCCGTCGAGGCCCCGGACAGCGCGCCCGGCCGCAACTCGCGCACCCGGCCCGCCCCGGCCAGTGAGGCGAGCGTGACCCCGCCGAGGTAGGCAGCGGCCAACTCCCGTACGGACAGGGCGAGTTCGGCCGGATCCTCGGTGCGCACACAGGTCGCGCCCTTGGTGTCGCCGGTCAGCCGCCAGCGGCCCGCGTTCCACGGACAGAACGCGTCCTCGACCTCCAGGACCACATCCACGGGCGCCGCGTACGTCCGCGCCTCCAGGGCCGCGCCCACCTCGACCAGGCGTACGTGCAGCGAGTCCCGCAGCCGGATCCCGCACCGCCGCACATCGGACACCAGGTGCTGGAACGGGTCGTCGACCGGCCGGGTCCTCGCCTTCAGCGTGCTCGTCAGGTCGATCTCGAACAGATAGCGCCACAGCGTCGCGGCCACCGCCGGGTCCTCGGCCTCCAGATCCTTCAGCCGCACCGTGCCCGTCACGCCCGTCGGCTCCGCCTGGACGGCGACCCGGTAGCGGGTGTACCCGACCAGCTCCCCGCCGCGCTCGGCGAGGACGCACTGCAAGGGCGAGCCGCCGTCCCGGTAGGACTCCGGGTCGATGACGTTGAACCGGTCCCAGCCCGGCACGCGGGCCAGCATGCCCGGGCGGCGCGGCACCAGGCGCGCGTACAGCTCCTCGCAGCGGGCCAGCGACTCGTCCACCTTCGCGTACCGCAGGCTCACCTCCTCGGCGCCCGGCGGCAGGGCGATGCGGACCCGGGCCGTGTCGATCTCGGCGGACAGCGCCATCGAAGCGATCCCGTACCCGAACCGCCCGTAGATGGCGGGCTCGGACGCGGTCAGGACGGCCAGCGCCTCGCCCCGCTCGCGCAGGTCGTCGAGCTGGCGCCGCATCATCGACGTGAGGACGCCGCGGCGGCGATGGGTGCCCATGACGCCGACGGCGGTCACCCCCGCGGCGGGAACGACGGCGCCGCCCGGCACGCTCAGGCGGAACGGGAAGGTGCTGGTTCCGGCCACGCACAGCGAGCCGTCCCACACGGCGATCGTGCGTTCGGGGTCGATCAGCTCGCGCCACCCGGCCAGCTCCTCGGGAGCGTCGGGGACCCCGCCGAAGGCCACCACCACGGCCCCGTACCACTCGTCCCACTCCGCCTGGTCCAGAACCCGCAACTCCATCGTCATGAGTGCATGACTAGCAGGGAGCGCGCCGTACGAGCGACCCGATTTCCACCGGGCGCCCGGCCCGGGCGCCGGGGGCCACCTGCGCGCGGCCCCACCGGCTGGATAGGGTCCTCGGCAATGGCACGTGCGATGAGAGCGGACTCGTTCACCGCCCGGTGGCGCAAGGCGCTGCACCGGGTCCGCAACGCGGTGCGCAGATCCGGCGTCGACTACTTCCGCGGCGACGGCTCCGACTGGATCGCCCTGGCCGGCCTGCTCCTCACCGTGCCCGCGATCACCTGCGCCACACTTCTGGCCCCCGTCTGGTGCGCCCCCTCCGCCCTGGTCCTGCCGATCGTCGCGGGCGGCCTGCTGCTGCGGCCCGCCAACCTCCTCGGCCTGTACGCGGCCGCCGCGACCGCGCTGATCGTGGAATCGGTACGGCTCGGCCCGTACACCGCGGGCCCCTCGCGGGTCACCCCCGGCACGGTTCTGGTGGTGGCGGCGTGCGGGCTCTTCGGGCTGCTCATCGCCCAGTTCCGGGCCCGCGTGGGGGTGCCCTGGCGGCGCGGCGGCACCATGCTCTTCGACCTGCGCGAACGCATCCGCGTCCAGAGCGCGCTCCCGCAGCTCCCCAAGGGCTGGCACCGCGAGATGGCGCTGCGGCCCGCGGGCGGCCAGTCCTTCTCCGGCGACTTCGTGGTCGCCGCCCGCACCGGCGGCGGCCGCACCCTGGAGATCGTCCTGACCGACGTCTCCGGCAAGGGCATGGACGCCGGATCGCGCGCCCTGCTGCTCTCCGGCGCCTTCGGCGGGCTCCTCGGCTCGCTGCCCCCGCACGCCTTCCTGCCCGCGGCCAACGGCTATCTGCTGCGCCAGGACTGGGACGAGGGCTTCGCCACCGCCATCCACCTCGTCCTCGATCTCGACTCCGGCGACTACGAACTCCTCTCGGCGGGCCACCCGCCGGCCCTCCAGCTCCACGCCGGCTCGGGACGCTGGCAGGAGCAGGCCGCCGAAGGCCCCCTGCTCGGCGTCTACGACGCCGCCGAATTCCACCCGGCCAAGGGCTCACTGGCCCCCGGCGACGTCCTGATGCTCTTCACGGACGGGCTCGTGGAGACCTCCGAGCGCGACATCGCCGAGGGCATCGACCGCCTGACCGGCGAGGCCGACCGCTATGTCTCGACGGGCTTCGACGGGGCGGCCTGGCACCTGATCGAGGCCGTCGCCAAGGACGTCAACGACGACCGCGCGCTGCTTCTGATCAGGCGCGACGCCTGACCGTCCGGCGGTCCCGCACCGGGGGTGGGGCCAGCACCACCCCCGATCCACCGGCGGCCGCCATGGCCCGGGCCGTCTCCCCTCCCTAGGTTCGAAGGGCCGGCGCGAGCGTGCCGGACGGGGCGAGGAAAGGGCAGGGACCATGGCGCTGCGACGGGCCGAGCAGAGACACCGGACGGCCGCGGGGGCGGCATCCGGAGCCGACCGGGCCGTCGAACTGCGCGGCGTACGGCGGCGGTACGGCCGCGGCGCCACCGCCGTGCACGCCCTGCGCGGCATCGACCTCACCCTGCCCCGGGGCAGCTTCACCGCGGTCATGGGGCCCTCCGGCTCCGGCAAGTCGACGCTCCTCCAGTGCGCGGCGGGCCTGGACCGCCCCACCGACGGCTCGGTGCGGCTCACCGGCACCGAGATCACCGGCATGAGCGAGAACAGACTCACCGAACTGCGCCGCTCCCGCCTCGGCTTCGTCTTCCAGGCCTTCAACCTGCTGCCCTCGCTCACGGTCGAGCAGAACGTGCTGCTTCCGGCGCGCCTCGCCGGGGGCCGCCCCGACCGGCGCCACGCGGCCCGGCTCCTGGCCCGGGTCGGCCTGGACGGCAAGGGCGACCGCCGCCCCGGCGAGCTCTCCGGCGGCCAGCAGCAGCGCGTGGCGATCGCCCGGGCGCTGGTCACGAGCCCCGACGTGATCTTCGCGGACGAGCCGACCGGCGCCCTGGACACCACCACCGCCGCCGAGGTCCTGTCCCTGCTCCGCGCGGCGGTGGACACCCTGGGCGCGGCGGTGGTCATGGTCACCCACGACCCGACGGCCGCGGCTCACGCCGACCGGGTCCTGTTCCTGGCCGACGGCGTCCTGGCCGACGACCTGCCGGCGATGTCGGCCGACCGGATCGCGGCACGGATGGCGACGCCGCCGCCCGCGCGGGCGGCGGCGTGAAGAACGGCCGACGCGGTGGCCGATACGCGATGAACATCCGTTGCGGACCGGCTAGTTGACCTTGTCCGTCATCAAACGTCACGGCGATTTCACGGCTGTTGACCGGATTCTTGCCTTGGCGATCCGTCACCCCGGAACAACCACAGGGGTGTTGGTGGCACGATAGAGCTCGCGGGGGCGTGCGCGGCATGCTCCCGGGCCGGCAAGGCGGACCGACCAAGGGTGTGTGATCAGTTGTGGCCATTTCACTGTCAGCCGTGGTGCTGTTGGCGGTCGTCCTCGTGGTGCTCATCCGCGGCGGCTCCATCAAGGCCGGCCCAGCCATCGTCGCGATACTGTTCGGCTTCTTCCTGGCCTCGACGGGCATGGCCCCCTCGATCCAGCGCTTCCTGAACTCGATAGCGGACACGATCAACCAGATCAAGTTCTGAACATGCCGAAGGGCCCGGCAGCTTGGCTGCCGGGCCCTTCGGACCTTCGAGAGCGGGCGACGGGAATCGAACCCGCGTAGCTAGTTTGGAAGACTAGGGCTCTACCATTGAGCTACGCCCGCAAGCACCGCGCCGCAGGTCATCGCGTCAGCGCGACCCCGGCACGTAGAGCATCGTAGCGGGTCGCACCCCGGCCGCGCACACCGCGGCCCTCCGGCGTCCGCGCGGGCCCCGCCCGGGCGGTGGATCCCGGCCACCGGCGCGGCCACCGGCGGCGGGCGTCGAAGCGGAGGCGGAGCGCCCGGACCGGGGCTCGGCGGGCCGCCCCGGACAAAGCGGCCGACGCGGTCCCCGCGGGCATGTACCCTACGTCTCGCACCGACGGGGTGTGGCGCAGCTTGGTAGCGCGTCCGCTTTGGGAGCGGAAGGCCGTGGGTTCAAATCCCGCCACCCCGACCAGCGTCACCGGCGTTCGGCCGGTGTCACCTGCGTTCGATCGCCGCCGCCGGCGGCTCTCGATCTCCGCACACAAGATCACATTGTGGGTGGCATCCCGCTTGCGGTTACTATGCAAGCTGCGTGCCCGTGTGTCTGATGAATGATGTACCGGGCCCCATCCGTCGGGGACCGCTCGGTCTCCGGCAGAACTCCCAAGAAGTCAGCCACAAGGAGACCGAACCGTGAAGAGCGCCGTGGAGACCCTGAACCCGACTCGGGTTCGGCTCACTGTCGAGGTGCCCTTCGAGGAGCTCAAGGACAGCCTCGACGCGGCGTACAAGAAGATCAACCAGCAGGTCACGGTCAAGGGCTTCCGTAAGGGCAAGATCCCGGCCCGAGTGATTGACCAGCGGTTCGGTCGTGGCGCCGTGCTCGAAGAGGCCGTCAATGACGCGCTCCCGAAGTTCTACACCGAGGCGATCAACGAGGCGGAGCTGAACCCGCTGGGTCAGCCCGAGGTCGACATCACCGAGCTGAAGGACGGCGAGACGCTGAACTTCACCGCCGAGGTCGACATCCGCCCGACCATCGAGATCCCGGACTACTCCGGCATCGAGGTCACCGTGGACGCCGTCGAGGTCAGCGACGAGGACGTCGAGAAGTCCGTGGAGCAGCTCCGCGAGCGCTTCGCCTCGACCTCCCCGGTCGAGCGTGCCGCCGAGGACGGCGACGTCGTGACGATCGACCTGGAGGCCAAGGTCGACGGCGAGGTCCTGGAGGACGGCGTGGCCGAGGGTGTCTCGTACACCATCGGTTCCGGCGAGCTCCTTGAGGGCATCGACGAGGCCGTCAAGGGCCTGGAGGCCGGTGGCGAGGCCACCTTCACCTCCGAGCTCAAGGGCGGCTCGGCCGAGGGCAAGGAGGCCGAGGTCACCGTCAAGGTCACCCAGGTCGCCGCCCGTGAACTGCCCGCCCTGGACGACGACTTCGCGCAGCTCGCGTCGGAGTTCGACACCCTGGACGAGCTCAAGGCCGACAGCCGCAAGCGCCTTGAGAACATGAAGCAGTACGACCAGGCCACCCAGGCCCAGGAGCGCGTCCTCGACGAGCTCCTCAAGCTGGCCGAGGTCCCGATCCCCGAGAAGCTCCTCGCGGACGAGATCCAGACCCGCAAGCACAACCTTGAGCACCACCAGCTCGGCCAGATGGGCATCGACCTCGCCAAGTACCTGGAGATCCAGGGCAAGACCGAGGAAGAGTTCACCGCCGAGACCGAGGAGCAGGCGGTCAAGGGCATCAAGACGCAGTTCATCCTGGACGAGCTCGTCAACAAGGAGAAGCTGAACGTCAACCAGGAGGAGCTCACCGAGCACCTCATGCGGCGTGCGGCCTCCTCCGGCATGAGCCCCGACCAGTTCGCCCAGGCCGTCGTCGAGGGTGGCCAGGTGCCGATGCTCGTCGGCGAGGTCGCCCGCGGCAAGGCGCTCGCCGTCGTTGTCGAGGCCGCCAAGGTCACCGACACCAACGGTGAGGTCGTCGACCTGGAGGACGCCGAGGACGAGAACACCGAGCTCGCCGAGGCCGTCGTCGAGGCCGCCGAGGGCGAGGCCGCGGAGAAGACCGAGGCCTGAGCCTCCGTCCGACCTCCGCAGTACCTCTGGGGAAGGGCCCGTGCGCAGTCGCGTACGGGCCCTTGCTCGTAAGGGATTCCGCTTCAACCACCTTGCGCTCCGAGCGAACAGTTCGGGAACCGGGATGGCGTTGTCCCACCTGCGCGTTAGGGTCCATGAATACGAGGGTGGTGGAGTCTGGCGAGCCGGAGTCCGCGCCCCCGGAACGAAGACGATGAGACGGCCGAAGCCGTCAGAGACGAGCAGGTGGATACGTGACGAATCTGATGCCTTACGCCGCCGGTGAGCCGTCCCTCGGTGGTGGCCTCGGCGACCAGGTCTACAGCCGACTGCTCAATGACCGCATCATCTTCCTCGGCCAGCAGGTCGACGACGAGATCGCCAACAAGATCACCGCCCAGATGCTCCTCCTGGCCGCTGCCGACCAGGACAAGGACATCTACCTCTACATCAACAGCCCCGGTGGCTCGGTGACGGCCGGCATGGCGGTCTACGACACCATGCAGTACATCCAGAACGACGTCGTCACCATCGGCATGGGCATGGCCGCCTCGATGGGCCAGTTCCTGCTCACCGGCGGCGCCGCGGGCAAGCGCTTCGCGCTGCCCAACACCGACATCCTGATGCACCAGGGCTCCGCCGGCATCGGTGGCACCGCCTCCGACATCAAGATCCAGGCCGAGTACCTGATCCGTACGAAGAAGCGCATGGCGGAGATCACTGCCGCGCACTCCGGCCAGACCGTCGAGACGATCATCCGCGACGGCGACCGCGACCGCTGGTACACGGCGGAGGAGGCCAAGGACTACGGCCTCATCGACGAGATCATCTCCGCCGCCTCGGGCGTTCCGGGTGGCGGCGGCACCGGGGTCTGAGCCCCCGACCCGCACCGCTTCCCCCGCCCACTGAACGCCACCAGGATGGTGAACACCCCCATGAGCAACTTCTCCGGCCCCTCGGCCAACGCGAGCGGCCTCTACACCGGCCCCCAGGTCGACAACCGCTACATCGTTCCGCGCTTCGTCGAGCGCACCTCGCAGGGCGTGCGCGAGTACGACCCGTACGCGAAGCTCTTCGAGGAGCGCGTGATCTTCCTCGGTGTGCAGATCGACGACGCGTCCGCCAACGACGTGATGGCGCAGCTCCTGTGCCTGGAGTCGATGGACCCGGACCGCGACATCTCCATCTACATCAACAGCCCGGGTGGTTCCTTCACCGCCCTCACGGCGATCTACGACACGATGCAGTTCGTGAAGCCCGACATCCAGACGGTCTGCATGGGCCAGGCGGCCTCCGCCGCCGCCGTCCTGCTCGCCGCCGGCACGCCGGGCAAGCGCATGGCGCTGCCGAACGCCCGCGTCCTGATCCACCAGCCCTCGGGCGGCACCGGCCGCGAGCAGCTCTCGGACCTGGAGATCGCGGCCAACGAAATCCTCCGCATGCGTACGCAGCTGGAGGACCTGCTGGCCAAGCACTCGACGACGCCGATCGAGAAGATCCGCGACGACATCGAGCGCGACAAGATCCTCACGGCCGAGGACGCGCTGGCCTACGGTCTGGTCGACCAGATCGTTTCGACCCGCAAGACGACCTCCGCCGCGGCTGCCTGAGCCGCTTCGGCGACCTTGGCGCGGTCCACGGAGAAGTGAACCGCGCCAAGGGGGGCCCGAACGAGGGCCTCGGCAAGGTACCGTCGGTAGGGGGTCTGGGGGTGTCCCCCCGGAAAACGCAGTAGGCACCAGGAGGCGGCGCACGTGGCGTCTCCCAGGCGAAGGGGAAGCACCTCGTGGCACGCATCGGTGACGGCGGCGACCTGCTCAAGTGCTCGTTCTGCGGAAAGAGCCAGAAGCAGGTGAAGAAGCTCATCGCAGGCCCCGGGGTGTACATCTGCGACGAGTGCATCGACCTCTGCAACGAGATCATCGAGGAGGAGCTGGCCGAGTCCTCCGAGGTGCGGTGGGAGGAACTTCCCAAGCCGCGCGAGATCTACGAGTTCCTTGAGGGGTACGTCGTCGGGCAGGAGCCCGCGAAGAAGGCCCTCTCGGTGGCGGTCTACAACCACTACAAGCGCGTCCAGGCCGGCGAGAACGGCGGCGGCACGGGCCGCGACGACGCGATCGAGCTCGCCAAGTCCAACATCCTGCTGCTCGGCCCCACCGGTTCCGGCAAGACGCTGCTCGCGCAGACCCTGGCGCGCATGCTCAACGTTCCCTTCGCGATCGCGGACGCGACCGCCCTCACCGAGGCCGGGTACGTCGGCGAGGACGTCGAGAACATCCTGCTCAAGCTGATCCAGGCCGCCGACTACGACGTCAAGAAGGCCGAGACCGGGATCATCTACATCGACGAGATCGACAAGGTCGCCCGCAAGAGCGAGAACCCGTCGATCACCCGCGATGTGAGCGGCGAGGGCGTCCAGCAGGCCCTGCTCAAGATCCTGGAGGGCACCACCGCCTCCGTCCCGCCGCAGGGCGGACGCAAGCACCCGCACCAGGAGTTCATCCAGATCGACACGACGAACGTGCTGTTCATCGTGGGCGGTGCCTTCTCGGGCCTGGAGAAGATCATCGAGTCCCGGGCCGGCGCCAAGGGCATCGGCTTCGGCGCGACGATCCGCTCCAAGCGGGAGATCGAGGCGAGCGACCAGTTCCAGGAGGTCATGCCGGAGGACCTGGTGAAGTTCGGGATGATCCCCGAGTTCATCGGCCGGCTGCCCGTGCTGACCTCGGTCCACAACCTCGACCGCGAGGCGCTCCTGCAGATCCTGGTCGAGCCGCGCAACGCGCTCGTCAAGCAGTACCAGCGCCTGTTCGAACTCGACGGCGTGGAGCTGGACTTCGACCGCCCGGCCCTGGAGGCCATCGCCGACCAGGCCATCCTGCGCGGCACCGGCGCGCGCGGCCTGCGCGCCATCATGGAGGAGGTCCTCCAGTCGGTGATGTACGAGGTCCCCTCCCGCAAGGACGTGGCCCGCGTCGTCATCACCGCCGACGTGGTCCGCAACAACGTCAACCCGACGCTGGTCCCGCGTGAGCCCCGCATCGTGAAGAACGACGGGCGGCACGAGAAGAGCGCGTGACGCTGCGCTTGGCCTCACCAGCACGACAGCGGGCCGCCCGGTCAACTTCCTTGACCGGGCGGCCCGTTGGCGACTTCGGGTGCCGCTAGACCTTCTGGCGGGAGGTGTTGTAGAGCGAGGCCGTCAGCTTGGCGACCTCCTCCTGGCTGGGGCCGCCACCGGTGGCGGCCTTGCCCAGGTCCACCACGTCGACGACGGCGTACGTGCTGTAGTCGGCCCAGACGCAGATCGGGATCAGGGCCTCCTTCGGCCCCTTGGCGGCCGACCCGTCGGCGCCCGAGTTGGTCAGCTTCATGTTCTGGCACTTCATCAGCGCGCCCGAGAACCCGGCCGGCTTCACGATCTTGGCCTCGCCGACGAGCTCGGCCTTGATGTTCGGGTCCTTGCTGGTGTTGTTCTTGGCGTTCACGAACGAGGCGTCGATCACCTTGGCGGGATCGGCGATGTCGCCCCAGACCCCCTGGAAGCTGAGCGCCTTGGTGGTCAGCGGGTTGGCGCTGTCACCGGCCTGGTACTGCGCGCCGACTTGCTGCGGGTTCTTGACGCCGAGGGCCTCGGCCTTGCTCTTCTGGTCGGCGGTCATGGGCGTCTTGACGTCGCCCTGGGGGCTCTTCTTGAAGTCCTCGACCGTCGCCGGCGGGGCGATCTTGTAGCCCTTCGTGCTCGCCGACACATCGCTGTTGCTCGCGCCGCCGCCCTTCGTGAGGAACCACGCCCCGCCGCCGATGACCGCGAGAGCCACGACGGCCGACGCGATGATCAGGCCCGTCTTCTTCTTCGGGGCCCCGGGCGCGGGCTGCATCGGGGCGCCGTACGGCGGCTGCTGGCCGTACGGGGGCTGCTGGGGCGGCTGGCCGTAGGGGCCGGGCTGCTGCTGCGGGTAGCCGTACGGCTGCTGCGGCGGCTGCTGCCCGTAGGGACCCGGCTGCTGCGGGGGAACGCCCTGGGGGGCCTGCTGCGGATAGCCGTAACCGGGCTGCGGCTGGCCGGGCTGCCCGTACGGATTGGGCTGCTGCGGCGGCTGCTGGCCGTACGGGCCGGGCTGCTGAGGCTGCTGGCCGCCGTACGGGCCCGGCTGGTTGTAGCTCATTGCTGGGTTCCCCCTAGGAATGCTTATCCGATCCAGACATCCTGACCGAAGAGGCGGTGGAGTGGTGCATCGGGGGGCTCACCGTTACCAAAGATTCCCGTTTCAGTACGGGCCGGTGACACCTCTAAACTGGCCCGGTGACCGAGAACTCTCAGCAGCAGAATCCAGCGCCCATCACCGAACTGCCGACCCAGTACGCGCCGGCCCAGGTAGAGGGGAAGCTGTACGAGCGCTGGGTAGAGCGCGGTTACTTCACCGCCGACGCGGGGTCCGACAAGGACCCGTACACCATCGTCATCCCGCCGCCGAACGTCACGGGCGCGCTGCACCTGGGCCACGCCTTCCAGGTCACGCTCATGGACGCGCTGACCCGCCGCAAGCGGATGCAGGGCTACGAGACGCTGTGGCTGCCCGGCATGGACCACGCGGGCATCGCCACGCAGAACAAGGTGGAGCAGCAGCTCGCCGAGGAGGGCAAGTCCCGCCAGGACCTCGGCCGGGAGGCGTTCACCGAGCGCGTCTGGCAGTGGAAGGGCGAGTACGGCGGCCGCATCCTCGGCCAGCTCAAGCGGCTCGGCGCGGGCCTCGACTGGTCGCGCGAGCGGTTCACCATGGACGAGGGCCTGTCCAAGGCCGTCCAGACCATCTTCAAGAACCTGTACGACGACGAGCTGATCTACCGGGCCGAGCGCATCATCAACTGGTGCCCGCGCTGTCTGACCGCCATCTCGGACATCGAGGTGGAGTACCAGGAGGACCCGGGCGAGCTCGTCTCGCTGAAGTACGGCGAGGGGGACGACACCCTGGTCGTCGCCACCACCCGCGCCGAGACGATGCTGGGCGACACCGCGATCGCCGTCCACCCCGACGACGAGCGCTACCGGCACCTGGTCGGCAAGCTCATCAAGCTGCCGCTGACCGACCGCTCCATCCCGGTCGTCGCGGACGCCCACGTCGACCCCGAGTTCGGCACCGGCTGCGTCAAGGTGACCCCGGCGCACGACCCGAACGACTTCGCCATCGGGCAGCGGCACAACCTCGACTCGATCACGGTCATGGACGAGCGCGGGGTCATCACGGTCCCGGGTCCCTTCCAGGGCCTGGACCGCTACGAGGCCCGTTCGGCGATCGTCGGCGCGCTCAAGGAGCAGGGCCGCATCGTCGCCGAGAAGCGCCCCTACATGCACTCGGTCGGCCACTGCTCGCGCTGCAAGACCACCGTCGAGCCGCGCCTGTCGATGCAGTGGTGGGTCAAGGTCGGCCCGCTCGCGCAGGCCGCCGGTGACGCGGTCCGCGACGGCCGGGTCAGGATCCACCCCGAGGACATGTCGAAGCGGTACTTCGACTGGGTCGACAACATGCACGACTGGTGCATCTCGCGCCAGCTGTGGTGGGGCCACCGCATCCCGATCTGGTACGGCCCCGAGGGCCAGGTCGTCTGCGTCGGACCCGACGACGAGATCCCGACCGGCGAGGGCTGGCACCAGGACCCCGACGTCCTGGACACCTGGTTCTCCTCCGGCCTGTGGCCGTTCTCCACGCTGGGCTGGCCGGAGAAGACCGCCGACCTGGAGAAGTTCTACTCGACCGACGTCCTGCTCACCGGCCACGACATCATCTTCTTCTGGGTCGCCCGGATGATGATGTTCGGCCTGTACGCGATGGACGGCGAAGTCCCGTTCAAGACGGTCGCGTTGACCGGTCTGGTCCGTGACGAGTTCGGCAAGAAGATGTCGAAGTCCAACCCGAACGCGGTCGACCCGCTGGACTGGATGGACAACTACGGTTCGGACGCGGTCCGTTTCACCCTCGCCAAGGGCGCCAACCCCGGTGCGGACGTGCCGATCGGCGAGGACTGGGTCCAGGCGTCCCGCAACTTCGCCAACAAGATCTGGAACGCCACGCGTTTCGCGCTGATGAACGGCGCGACCGTCGAGGGCGAACTCCCGCCCGTGGAGCAGCTGTCGGCGACCGACCGCTGGATCCTGTCGCGGCTGAACAAGACCGTGGCCGAGGTCGACGCGTACTACGAGGACTACCAGTTCGCCAAGCTCAGCGAGGCGCTCTACCACTTCGCGTGGGACGAGGTCTTCGACTGGTACGTCGAGCTGTCGAAGACGACGTTCTTCGCGGGCGGCGAGCAGGCGAAGGTCTCGGGCCGGGTCCTGGGCGAGGTCCTCGACGTGATGCTGCGGGTCCTGCACCCGGTCGTCCCGTTCGTCACCGACACCCTGTGGACGACGCTGACCGGCGGCGAGTCCCTCGTGATCGCCGACTGGCCCAAGGACAGCGGCTTCCGCGACGAGGCCGCCGAGCGCGAGATCGAGCTGGTCCAGCAGGTCGTCACCGAGGTCCGCCGCTTCCGTTCCGACCAGGGCCTCCAGCCCGGCCAGAAGGTCCCGGCCGAGCTCACCCTGACCGGCACCGCGCTGGCCCCGCACGAGGCGGCCATCCGTCAGCTCCTTCGCCTCCAGCCGGCCGGCGAGGGCTTCCACGCCACCGCCTCGCTGCCGGTCGCGGGTGCCACGGTCGCGCTCGACCTGTCGGGCACGATCGACGTCGAGGCCGAGCGCAAGCGCCTGACCAAGGACCTCGGCGCGGCCGAGAAGGAGAAGGCGGACGCCAACAAGAAGCTCGGCAACGAGGCCTTCCTCGCGAAGGCCCCGGACAACGTGGTCGACAAGATCCGCACCCGGCTCGCCAAGGCCGAGGCCGACATCGAGCGCATCGGCAACCAGATCGCGAGCCTGCCGCAGGCCTGATCGCAACGCCGTACCGAGACGAGAAGGCCCCCGGGACCAGATCCCGGGGGCCTTCCCCGTGCGCACGCCCGGATCCAGCCCGGATTCAGCCCGGATTCGGCCCGGATTCAGCCCGGATTCAGAACAGCCGGTCGCCGAACTCCGCCCACACCAGCGCCGCCACCACCGCGTACATCGCCAGCGGCACCAGCCAGTGCGGCGCCACCCGGCGCACCCAGGAGCGGGGCCGGGCCACGTGCCGGGTGACGTACCAGAACAGCGGGATCATCACCGCCCACACCAGCAGGCACCACGGGCACAGCGCGCCGATGACGTACAGGCACTGGCCGATCAGCCACACCGTGAAGGCGAAGCCCGCCGTGACACCCGCCCAGACGCCCAGCCAGAGCCACCGGGGAAACTCCGCGCCCGCGACCAGCGCGAGCCCCAGCGCCGCGAGGGCCGCGAACGCGCCCACGCCGAGCAGCATGTTGGGGAAGCCGAGCAGATTGCCCTGCCAGGTGTCCATCACGTCGCCGCAGCTGAGCACCGCGTTGATGTTGCAGCCGGGGGAGAAGGCCGGGTTCTCCAGGGTGTGGACGCGGTCCGCGGTCAGCGCCGCGGAGGCGAGGGTGCCGAGCAGTCCGCCGATCAGCAGGAGCAGGCCGGTGCCGCGCGCCGAACGGCCGGGGGAGGAGGCAGGCATGGGAACCACGCTAGGGATCCGTGCGGCCACCGGGGGAGGGTCGAAGGGACCGTAACCACGTGCGACATATCACTAAATTTGGGCCGTTCGGCTCAGCCGATCGGGCCCAAAGACCTTGGATGATGGAAGGCATGCACACCCCGCCCTCCCCCTCCGCGCCGCAGCGCGCGCTGGCGGCGGCGCGTGCCGTGAGCACACGCTGGGTGGGCGACCAACGCGCCCTGGACGCGCTGATCGCGCTGAGCTGCTTCGGTCTGATGGTCCTGGACGTGCCGGGCCTGGCCAAGGCCGACAACTCCCTCAACAGTTACACCGCCCCGCCCGTTCTGGCGGTGGGCGCGGCGACGCTGCTCCTGCGGCGCCGGTGGCCGTGGCTGCCGTATCTGGTCTCGCTGCTCTTCCTGGGCTGGCTGCACCAGCTGAACCTGGTCCAGTTCGCGCTGTACTCGGTCGGCCGCTTCCGGGGCCGGCGCGCGGGCGTCCTCGCCACCATCGGGTACATCGCGGTGGCGTACGTCCTGTTCAACCTGCCGGGCTGGCCCGACACCCGGGGCGAGACGCTCAGTTCGTTCCTGGCGATCGTGGTGCCGGTGGGGGTCCTCGCCTCCGGCGTCGGCATCTCGGCCTACCGCCACGACCTCGTGCACGAGCTGGAGGCCCAGCGGGCCGAGACGACGGCCCTCCAGGCGGTGCAGGCCGAGCGGGTCTCGGTGGCCCGGGACGTGCACGACATGGTGGGACGGGAGCTGACCATGCTCGCCGTGCGCTCCGAGGTGCTCGCGATGCGGGCCAGGAACGAGCCGCACCACAAGGACTTCGAGGAGCTCGCCGACACCGCCCGCCGGGCCCACCTCATGCTGAACGAGATCATCGTGCGGCGTGCGGACGAACGCACCGCCACGCCCGGCCTGGACGGGCTGCCCGTGCTGGCGGAGGAGAGCCGGAGCGCGGGCACCCCGGTCGGCCTCGACATAGAGGAGGCCGCGCACCGGCTGTCCCCGCTGCGGCAGGCGGCCGTCTACCGGGTCGTGCAGGAATGCCTGACCAACTCGGTCAAGCACGCCCGGGGCGAGCCCGTCGCGGTGACGATCCGGCTCGCGGCGGGAGACCTCGTGGTGACGGTGCAGAACCCGCTGCCGCGCTCGGCCCCGGTGAAGGACCCGGTCTCCACGGGGACCGGGACCTTCTCGATGCGGGAGCGGGTGGAGAGCATGGGCGGTTCGCTCGCCACGACCCGTACCGACACCACGTACGAGGTGCGGGCGACGCTTCCGGCGGGCACGGTCGGCTGACCGGGCCCGCCCCGGCGCCTACGTGCCGACGAGCAGCTTCTGCAACTGGTCGAAGTCCTCCACGCACTTGCCCGAGCCGAGTGCCACGCAGTCCAGCGGGTCGTCCGCCACGAACACCGGGATGCCGGTCGCCGACGCCATCCGCAGATCGAGGCCGGGCAGCAGGGCGCCGCCGCCGGTCAGGACGATGCCGTGCTCCATCACATCGCCGGACAGCTCCGGCGGACACTCCTCCAGGGTGACCTTCACCGCCGCGATGATCGACTCGACCGGCTCGTCCAGCGCGGCCCGCACCTCGCGTGCGGTCAGCGACAGCGTCTTGGGCAGGCCGCCCACCTTCTCGCGGCCCCGGATCGTGAAGGCCCGCTCCTCCAGTTCCTCCTGGCCCGGCACCGGCCACGCCGACCCGATCGCGCACTTGACGTCCTCGGCGGTGCGCTCGCCTATGAGCAGCGAGTGCTCCTTGCGTACGTAGTCGGTGATCGCGGTGTCCAGGCGGTCGCCGCCCACCCGCAGGGACTGCGAGGTCACGATGCCGCCGAGCGAGATCACGGCCACCTCGGTGGTGCCGCCGCCGATGTCCACCACCATCGAGCCGCGCGGCTCCGCGACCGGAAGCCCGGCCCCGATGGCCGCCGCCATGGGCTCCTCGATGAGGTGCACGGCCTTAGCACCGGAGCGCTGGGCGGCGTGCACGATCGCGCGCCGCTCCACCGGCGTCACCCCGCTCGGCACGCACACCACCATGCGGGTGCGCGGACGGCGGCCCGGTACCGCCTTCTTCACGAAATGCCGGATCATTTCCTCCGCGGCCTCGTAGTCGCTGATCACGCCGTCCCGCAGCGGCCGGATCGCGGTGATCGAGCCGGGGGTGCGGCCGATGGTCTCCTTGGCCTCCGTGCCGACGGCGAGGGCCGTGCGACCGCCCTCCTTCATCGCCACCACGGACGGCTCGTTGAGCACGATGCCCTGCCCCCTGGCGTACAGAAGCGTGTTGGCGGTGCCGAGGTCGATCCCTATGTCCATGATCGCCAAGTTTGCCCGGAGAGCCTGTGGGACCCGGGGGCCGAACGTCCCGAAAGGGGCGGGTCCAAGGTCCTGTCGGTACCCCTCCGTAGACTGGACCCGTGACCGAGCAGCCCGACCGCAGTGAAGCCGATGACTTCGACGGAATCGTCGAAGCCGAGACCGATAGAGACCCCGACCTGGCGGTGATCGAGGCCGGCAGCCGCACCCTGCGCACCCACGGCGTCCAGCCGCAGGGCGAAGCCGTGCCGGGCCGCCCGGCCGACCCCGAGGTGGACGCGGCGCTCCGCGCGGTCGAGACCGAGCTGGCGGGCCGCTGGGGCGAGACCAAGCTGGAGCCGTCCGTCACCCGGATCGCCGCCCTGATGGACGTCCTCGGGGAGCCGCAGCGCGCCTACCCGACGATCCACATCACCGGCACCAACGGCAAGACGTCCACCGCCCGCATGATCGAGGCCCTGCTCGGCGCCTTCGAGCTGCGCACCGGGCGCTACACCTCGCCGCACATCCAGTCGATCACCGAGCGGATCAGCCTGGACGGCCTGCCCATTCCCGCCGAGCGCTTCATCGAGACGTACGACGACATCAAGCCGTACGTCGAGATGGTCGACGCCCGGGAAGAGTTCCGGCTCTCCTTCTTCGAGGTCCTCACCGGCATGGCGTACGCGGCCTTCGCGGACGCGCCGGTGGACGTGGCCGTCGTCGAGGTCGGCATGGGCGGCACCTGGGACGCGACGAACGTCATCGACGCCGGCGTCGCCGTCGTCACCCCCATCGACCTGGACCACACCGACCGGCTCGGCAGCACGACCGCCGAGATCGCCACGGAGAAGTCCGGGATCATCAAGCAGGACGCGACGGTGATCCTGGCCCAGCAGCCGGTGGACGCGGCGCAGGTCATGCTGAAGAAGGCCGTCGAGAAGGACGCCACGGTGGCCCGCGAGGGCATGGAGTTCGGCATCGTGAGCCGCGAGGTCGCCGTCGGCGGCCAGCTCCTGACGCTGCGCGGCCTCGGCGGCGAGTACGAGGACGTCTTCCTGCCGCTGTACGGCGCCCACCAGGCGCACAACGCGGCCGTCGCGCTCGCCGCGGTCGAGGCGTTCTTCGGCGTCGGCTCGCAGCAGCCGGGCCCGCTCGACCTCGACACGGTCCGCAAGGCGTTCGCCTCCGTCGTCTCGCCCGGCCGCCTGGAGGTCGTGCGCCGCTCGCCGACCGTGGTGCTGGACGCCGCGCACAACCCGGCGGGCGCGCGGGCCACGGCGGACGGCCTGACCGAGGCGTTCGGCTTCTCGCGGCTGATCGGCGTGGTCGCCGCCAGCGCAGACAAGGACGTCAAGGGGCTGCTCGAAGCGTTCGAGCCGGTCTTCGCCGAGGTCGTGGTCACCGCCAACGCCTCCATGCGCTCCATGGACGTGGACGAGCTGGCCGCGCTCGCCGTCGAGGTCTTCGGCGACGAGCGGGTCGTGGTCGAGCCCCGCCTGGACGACGCCATCGAGGCCGCCATCACCCTGGCCGAGGAGGAGGACGAGTACGCGGGCGCGGGCGTCCTCGTCACCGGCTCCGTGTTCACGGTCGGCGACGCCCGGCTGCTGCTGAAGAGGGGCTGACCCGATGCGTACGCTCTGCGCGTCCACCCTGATCGGTGAATTCTTCGTGATCGCCTTCGCGGGCCTGGTCGCGATGAAGGACCCCGACCTCGCCACCACCACGGTGTGGACGGTGTGCGGCATCGGCATGCTGGTCTCGGTGCTGCTCTGCGGGATGCTCGGCCGGCGCGGTGGCGTCGAGCTCGGCTGGGCGCTCCAGATCGCCCTGATCGCGAGCGGTTTCGCCGTGCCGCTGATGTTCTTCATGGGCGCCCTGTTCGCCGCCCTGTGGTGGGCGTCGGTGCACTACGGCCGCAAGATCGACGAGGCCAAGGCGAGATTCGCGGCCCAGGCCGAGGCCCAGCCACAGGCCTGAGCTGCGCCGGCGGGACCGGGTGTCGGGCCTTCGGCTACACCCGGTAATCTCGGCGGACCGCACACGTTTGCCAAGGAGCCGCACACCATGACGCAGCGCACCCTCGTCCTCCTCAAGCCGGACGCCGTCCGCCGCTCGCTGGTCGGGGAGATCATCGGCCGCATCGAGCGCAAGGCCGAGTGGCAGATCACCGCCCTTGAGCTGCGCACGCTGGATCAGGACACCCTGGAGCAGCACTACGGCGAGCACAAGGGCAAGCCCTTCTACGAGCCGCTCGTGGCGTTCATGTCCTCGGGTCCGGTCGTGGCCCTGGTCGTCGAGGGTGAGCGCGTCATCGAGGGTGTACGCCAGTTGGCGGGTCCCACCGACCCGATCGCGGCGGCCCCCGGCTCCATTCGTGGCGACTTCGGCACCATCGTCCGGGAAAACCTCATCCACGCCTCGGACTCCGAGGAGTCCGCGGAGCGAGAACTGAAGATTTTCTTCCCGGGCCGCAGCTGACCCGTTTACTGACGCGATGTCAGCCATATAGCGCTCACTACCTGGGGCGACCGAAGGAATTTCGGTCGTCCCCGGGCATATGCGGGACGACTTCGGGAACGCATCGCCCCGACACGACGTCACCAATACTGAGGTGGACCACCGCGCCGTGTCCGTGCAGGCCGGACTACGATGGGCCCTCACGCTCAACGCACCCACCTCGCCGACCTGAGAAGCCGTCAACGCTCGATTAGGGAAGGCCGGACGCATCCTCATGGGGAGCAACAAAATGTCGTTCATCGGCCGTGACATGGCTGTCGACCTCGGGACCGCCAACACGCTGGTGTACGTCAGGGGCCGCGGAATCGTCCTGAACGAGCCGTCCGTCGTCGCCATCAACACCAACACCGGCGGCATCCTGGCGGTCGGCGCGGAAGCCAAGAAGATGATCGGCCGTACGCCGGGCAACATCGTCGCCGTACGGCCCCTGAAGGACGGCGTGATCGCCGACTTCGAAATCACCGAGCGGATGCTCCGCTACTTCATCCTGAAGATCCACAAGCGCCGGTACCTGGCCCGCCCGCGCGTCGTGGTCTGTGTGCCCTCGGGCATCACAGGAGTCGAGCGCCGCGCCGTCATCGAGGCCTCCACCCAGGCGGGCGCCCGCCAGGTGCACATCATCGAGGAGCCCATGGCCGCGGCCATCGGCTCGGGCCTGCCGGTCCACGAGGCCACCGGCAACATGGTCGTCGACATCGGCGGCGGCACCACCGAGGTCGCCGTGATCTCGCTCGGCGGAATCGTCACGGCCCAGTCGATCCGGGTCGCGGGCGACGAGCTCGACAACGCGATCATCCAGCACATCAAGAAGGAGTACTCGCTCCTCCTCGGTGAGCGGACCGCGGAGCAGATCAAGATCACGATCGGTTCCGCGTACGACCTCGACAAGGACGAGCACACCGAGATCCGCGGCCGCGACCTCGTCTCCGGCCTGCCGAAGACCGTCGTGATCTCCGCGGCCGAGGTGCGCAAGGCGATCGAGGAACCCGTCAACGCGATCGTCGACGCCGTCAAGACGACGCTCGACAAGTGCCCGCCGGAGCTCTCCGGCGACATCATGGACCGCGGCATCGTGCTGACCGGCGGTGGCGCCCTGCTGCGCGGCCTGGACGAGCGGCTGCGCCGCGAGACCGGCATGCCGATCCACATCGCCGAGGACCCGCTGGACTCCGTCGCCCTCGGGTCCGGCAAGTGCGTGGAGGAGTTCGAAGCACTCCAGCAGGTGCTCGACGCGCAGCCCCGCCGATAGCCCCCCGGGGCCTGCTGTCCGCCGTATGGGTCACTGCCGACCCGTACGGCGGATCGTTGATATACAGATCGAAGAGATCTTGTAGATCACCCACATTCCTACGAGGAAGGCACGGCCGCCGCACGTGAGGGACACACGAGAGAGCCGGCTGCTCCTGGTACTGCTGATCGCCGTGGCGTTCGCGCTGATCACGGTGGACATCAGAGGCGGGGCGAATTCACCGGTGGACGGTGCCCGGCACGCCGCCGCCGCCGTCTTCGGCCCGGTGGAGAACGGGGTCGCGGCCGCGGTCGACCCGGTCGGCAACGCGATCGGCGCGGTGCGCGACTCCGGCAAGCGCCACGACCGGATCTCCACCCTTCAGGCCGAGAACGAGGCCCTCAAGCAGAAACTCGGCAGCGACGCCCGCAACCGCAGCCGCCTGAACCAGCTCGACGCGATGCTGAAGACCGCGGGCGAAGGCCAGTACGGCATCAAGGCCGCCCAGGTCGTCGCCATAGGAGCGGCCCAGGGCTTCTCCTGGACGGTCACCATCGACGCCGGGTCCAACGACGGCATCAAGCGCGACATGACGGTCCTCAACGGCGACGGCCTGGTCGGCCGGGTCACCACCGTCGGCCCCTCCACCTCGACCGTGCTGCTCGCCAACGACCCCGACTTCACCGTCGGCACCCGTATGGAGAGCAGCGACGAGCTGGGCTTCGCCACCGGGCACGGCGACCGGCCGCTGTCGGTCCAGCTCCTCAACGGCAAGGCCAAGGTCAACCCCGGCGACCGCCTGGTGACCTTCGGCTCCCAGGCCGACAAGCCGTTCGTGCCCGGTGTCCCCGTCGGCGAGGTCGTCAAGGTCGACCCCTCGGGCGGCGACCTCACGCGCACCATCTACGTACGCCCCTACGTCGGCTTCACCAAGCTCGACATCGTCGGCGTCGTCGTCCAGGCCCCGCGCACCGACCCGCGCGACCAGGTACTGCCCGCCAAGCCCAAGCCGACGCCGATCCCGACGGTCACCGTCACGGCCACCCCGTCCGGGAACCCGACCCCGAACGACCTGGCCAACAACGAGATCACCGGCCCGAACGCGAACGCCAACGGCACCCCGGACCCGAACGCGAAGCCGAGCCCGCCCGCCGGCAACGCCAACCCCCCGGCCGGGCAGGCCAACCCTCCGAACGGGAACGCCAATCCTCCGAACGGGAACGCCAATCCGAATCCCAACAACGGTGATCCGAACGGCCAAGGCAACGCCAACGCCGACGGCGAGCAGTAGGAGCTGATCCAGATGCGTGTCAACAGGGTCATCCTCTCCGCCGCCCTGGTCGTGATCGCCCTCGTCATCCAGGTGAGCGTCCTCGCCCGCCTCCAACTGCCCGGCGCCGTACCGGACCTCGTGCTCCTCACCGTGCTCGGCCTGGCGCTGGTCTACGGCCACCTCGGCGGCGCCTTCGTCGGATTCGGCGCCGGTCTGCTCACCGACCTCGCCCCGCCCGCCGACCACGCGGCCGGACGCTACGCCCTCGTCCTGTGCGTGATCGGCTACCTCGCCGGGCTCGCCAAGCCCGACCACGGCCGGCTGCGCAGCGCGGCCGGGCCGATGCTGGTGGTGGTCGGCGCGGCCATCGGCTCGACGCTGCTCTACGCCACCGTCGGCGCCCTGGTGGGGGACACCGCGGCCCGCCATGTCGGCCTGCCCAGCCTGCTGTTCACGGCCGCCGTCTACGACCTCCTGCTCGCGCCGTTCACGGTCCCGCTGATCATGGCGATCGCCCGGCGGGCCGAGAACGATCCCCTCGGCGAGACCGGCGGCAGCAGCTCCAAGAGCAACATCACCGCCGGCTGGTTCGCCGGCGGCACCGGCCTGCGCATCGGCGGCCAGCGCGGCGGCCTGCGCGTCAAGGCCGCCAGGAACAGAGCGGCCCGCGCCGGTCGCATCAAGGGCGTCAAGCGTCTGTGAACCAGGGGGTCGTCAAGGCATGAGCAACATTCCCGAGACCGGCCGCACCCCCCGGGTGCAGATCCGGCTCGTCATCATCCAGGTCCTGGTCTTCTCGCTGCTGCTCACGCTGGGCGGCCGCCTGTGGTACCTCCAGATCCGCAACGGCCAGGAGTACGAGGACGAGGCGAAGAACAACCACGTCCAGCAGGTCGTCCAGCCCGCCGTGCGCGGCTCGATCCTGGACGCCCGGGGCGTGCCGCTGGCCGACAACGAGACTCGACTGGTGGTCTCGGCCTCGCGCACCGACCTGTCGAAGATGCCGGACCGGGGCAAGGCCGTCCTGACCCGGCTCGCCGGAGTGCTCGGCATGAAGCCGCAGGACGTCATGGACAAGGTCAGGCTCTGCGACGCCAAGACCCCCAAGCCGTGCTGGAACGGCTCGCCCTACCAGCCGATCCCGGTGACGGACAAGGCGACCACCCAGCAGGCCCTGCAAATCCGCGAACGCTCCGAGGACTTCCCCGGCATCACCGCCGACCCCACGGCCGTGCGCCGCTACCCCGCGCCCGGCAAGGCCAACACCTCCCAGGTGCTCGGCTACCTCTCGCCCGTCACCGACGACGAGATCACCAAGGCGAAGGACAGCGATTCGCCCTACCTGCGCTCCGACCAGGTGGGCCGCTCGGGCCTTGAGCGCACGTACGACAAGCAGTTGCGCGGCAAGGCCGGTATCACCCGGTACGAGGTCGACAACCTCGGGCGGGTCATCGGGCAGGCGCAGAGCGACAAGGCGCAGCCCGGCGCGAATGTCGTGACGTCGATAGACGCACGGGTCCAAGCGGTCGCCGAGTACGAGCTGGACTACGCGATGAAGGAGGCCCGCCAGCAGTTCGACAAGATCACGAACGAGAACTACAAGGCGGACTCCGGCGCGGTCGTGGTCATGGAGGCCAAGACCGGACGCGTCGTCGCGATGGCCTCGGCGCCGACCTACGACCCGAACGTGTGGGTCGGCGGGATCTCCGCCAAGGACTACCAGGCGCTCACCGGCAAGGACAGCGACTATCCGTTGCTGAACCGGGCCATACAGGGTCAGGCCGCGCCCGGTTCGACGTTCAAGGTGGTCTCCACGGCCGCCGCCGTCGAGGCCGGTTACAAGTGGGACGGTGGCTACCCCTGCACCAGCTCGTACTCCGTGGGCGGGCAGGTCTTCAAGAACTTCGAGGGGGAGAGCTTCGGTCCGATCTCGCTCGGCCGTGCTCTGGAGGTGTCCTGCGACACCGTCTTCTACGGGCTCGCGGACAACGAGTGGAAGAAGGACGGCGGGATCAACCCGAAGAAGGGCCAGCCCAAGGACTACTTCTACAAGGCGGCCCACCAGTTCGGCCTCGGCAAGGTCACCGGCGTGGACCTGCCCAACGAGGTCACCGGCCGCGTCCCCGACCGGCAGTGGAAGGAAGCCCTCTTCGCGTCCATGAAGGACAGCTGGTGCAAGACCGGCAAGAAGGACGGCACCTACGTCGAGAAGATCGCGTACGAGAACTGCCTCGAAGGCAACAAGATGCGCGAGGGCGACTCGATCAACTACTCCATCGGCCAGGGCGACACCCTCGTCACGCCGATCCAGGAGGCCATGATCTACGGGGCGATCGCCAACGGCGGCACCATGCACGCCCCGACCATCGGCAAGGCGATCATCAGCGCCGACGGAAAGTCCGTGCAGGAGATCAAGCCGAAGGTCAACGGCAGGCTGCCGGTCTCCCAGGCCACCCTCGACGGCTTCAACAAGGCGCTCGCGGGCGTCGTCACCAGCGGTACCGCGGCCTGGAAGTTCCAGGGCTGGCCGCAGGACAAGATCGAGCTGCACGCCAAGACCGGCACCGCCGAGGTCTACGGGAAGCAGACCACCTCCTGGCTCGCCACGTACTCCAAGGACTACACGGTCGTCATGACGATCGCCCAGGCCGGTACGGGTTCCGGCGCCTCCGGTGAGGCCGTGCGCAAGATCTACGAGGCGATGTACGGCATCGACGACGCCGGCCACCAGGACCTCAAGCGCGCCATGCTCCCCGAGCCCGAGAAGTCCCTGCCCAAGATCCAGCCCGACGGCTCCATCGACGCGCCGACGGTCGCCGCCTACGACCCGAACGCCGGCAAGACCAAGGACAAGCAGCAGCCCGGCGGCCAGCAGCCCAACGGCCAGCAGCAGCCGGCCAACCCGCCGGCCACCAACGTCGACAACCGCAACCCGCGGAGGGACTAGCGCCATGGCAGGTTTCTCCGTCCCGCGTTACGCCCCCAAGGAACGCGGCGCCTTCGCCAAGCTGACCGCCCGGGACTCGGTGGTGCGCCGGCTCGACTGGCCGCTGCTCCTCGCGGCCCTCGCGCTCTGCTTCATCGGCTCGCTCCTGGTGTGGTCCGCCACCCGCAACCGCACCAACATCAACCAGGGCGACCCGTACTACTTCCTGATCCGGCACGCCATGAACGCCGGCATCGGGCTCTGCCTGATGGTCGGCACCATCTGGCTCGGCCACCGCACCCTGCGCGGGGCGGTGCCCATCCTGTACGGGCTCTCCATCCTGCTGCTGCTCGCGGTGCTCTCGCCGCTCGGCGCCACCGTCAACGGCGCGCACTCCTGGATCGTGCTCGGCGGCGGATTCTCCCTCCAGCCCTCCGAGTTCGCGAAGATCGCGATCATCCTGTGCATGGCGATGCTGCTCGCCGCCCGCGTCGACGCAGGCGACCAGCCGCACCCCGACCACCGCACGGTGATGAAGGCCCTCGGCCTCGCGATGATCCCGATCGGCTGCATCATGCTGATGCCCGACCTCGGCTCCACCATGGTCATCGTGGTGATCATCCTCGGCGTGCTGCTGTCCTCCGGAGCCTCCAACCGCTGGATCTTCGGGCTGCTCGGCGCGGGCGTGGTCGGCGCGGTCCTCGTCGCCGCCCTCGGGATACTGGACAAGTACCAGATCAACCGCTTCGCGGCCTTCGCCAACCCCAACCTCGACCCGGCCGGCGTCGGCTACAACACCGGCCAGGCCAGGATCGCGATCGGCTCCGGCGGACTGACCGGCACCGGGCTCTTCAAGGGCTCCCAGACCACCGGCCAGTTCGTGCCCGAACAGCAGACGGACTTCGTGTTCACCGTCGCCGGAGAGGAACTCGGCTTCGTCGGCGCGGGCCTGATCATCGTGCTCATCGGCGTCATCCTGTGGCGGGCCTGCCGCATCGCCCGCGAGACGACCGAGCTGTACGGCACCATCGTCGCCGCCGGCATCATCGCCTGGTTCGCCTTCCAGTCCTTCGAGAACATCGGCATGACCCTCGGCATCATGCCGGTCGCCGGCATCCCGCTGCCCTTCGTCTCCTACGGCGGGTCCTCGATGTTCGCGGTGTGGGTCGCCATAGGGCTGCTCCAGTCGATCCGGGTGCAGCGGCCCATAACGGCCTAGCGGCCTAGCGGCCTGGCGGCCTGGCGGCCTGGCGGCCTGGCGGCCTGGCGGGACAACGGCCTGGCGGCCTGGCGGGCAGGGGCACCGGACCGGCGGAGGTTGGCCGGTCCGGCGCCCTGCCGCAGGGCGCCGATCGCGTCTAGGGTCGGTACATGGCGGACACGAAACGCGAGATCGAGCGGAAATTCGAGTTCCCCACCGCGGTCGGGGACCCGGTCCGGCTCCCCGACCTGACCAGAGTCCCCGGCATCGCACGCGTCGTCGACCAAGGCGTCGTCGACCTCGACGCCGTCTACTACGACACCCCGGACCTGCGCCTGGACGCCGGCTCACTCACCCTGCGCCGCAGAACGGGCGGCGCCGACGCCGGCTGGCACCTGAAGTTCCCCGTCGCCAAGGGCATCCGCGACGAGGTGCGCGCCCCGCTCTCCGACGCACTGCCGCCGGAGCTCGCCGCCCTGCTGCGCTCCCGCGTCCGCGACGCCCAACTCGCCCCCGTGATAAGGCTGTTGTCGTCCCGCGCCGTCTCCCGTCTGCTGGCCGACGACGGCACCCCGCTCGCCGAGCTCAGCGTCGACACCGTCAGCGCCCAAGGGCTCGCCGAGGGCGCCTCCGGCACCACCTGGACCGAGATCGAGGTCGAGCTGGCCGACGCCGTCCACGACGAGAGCATCCTGGACGGTGTGGAGAAGCATCTGCGCAAGGCGGGCATCCGGCCCTCGGCGAGCGCCTCCAAACTCGCCCGCGCCCTGCGCGAGACGGCCCCGCCGAAGCCGCACGAGGACGACGGCGGCAAGGACACCGGGCCCGCCGACGGCACCGCCGGCGCCGAAGTGCTCGGCTATCTGCGCCACCAGCGCGACGCGCTGGTCGCCCACGACCCGGCCGTACGCCGTGAACTGCCCGACGCCGTCCACCAGATGCGGGTCGCCACCCGCCGGCTGCGCAGCGCGTTCACGTCGTACGCCAAGGTCATCGACCGGTCCGTCACCGACCCCGTCGGCGAGGAACTCAGATGGCTCGCGGGCGAACTCGGCGTCGACCGCGACCGGGAAGTCCTCGCCGGACGCCTGCGCTCCCACATCGAGGCCCTGCCCGTCACCCTGCTGCTCGGCCCGGTCCGCGCCCGGCTGCGGATCTGGAGCGCCGACCGCGGCACCGGCGCCCGGCGCCGGACCCTCGCCGTCCTCGACTCCGAGCGCTACCTCACCCTGCTCGACGCCCTCGACGCGCTGCTCGCCGACCCGCCCCTGCGCCCGGCCGCCGCCCGGCCCGCCGCCGACGTCCTGCCCAAGGCCGTGCTCAAGGACCACCGGCGCCTCGCCGGCCGCATCCGCACCGCGCTCGACCTCGCCCCGGGCCACGCCCGCGACCTCGCCCTGCACGAGGCCCGCAAGGCCGCCAAACGCACCCGGTACGCCGCCGAGGCCGCGACCCCCGCGCTCGGCAAGCCCGCCAAGAAGCTCGCCAAGCGCGTCAAGGCCGTACAGAGCCTGCTCGGCGACCACCAGGACGGCGTGGTCGCCCGCGACGCCCTGCGGCTGCTCGCCGCCCGCGCCCACGCGGCCGGCGAGTCCGCGTTCACCTGGGGACTGGTGTACGGCAGGGAGGAGGCGGCGGCCGCGCTGAGCGAACGCCGGCTGCCCGAGGTGTGGGCCCGCGCCTCCCGGACGAAGCTCCGCGGGCGCCTGAGGACCGCCGGCTCGTGATCGCCGCCACGGCCGGGACGGGGGCCGGCTGATCGTCGTGCGAGGGGGCGACCCGGCTCGCGTTACGCTAGAGAGTCGCCCCCTGCCAGCCCACGAAGGTCGAGATGTCTGCCGAGTCCGTCTTCCCACAGCTCGAAGCGCTGCTCCCGCATGTGCAGAAGCCGATCCAGTACGTCGGCGGTGAGCTCAACTCCACCGTCAAGGCCTGGGACGAGTGTGACGTCCGCTGGGCGCTCATGTACCCGGACGCGTACGAGGTCGGGCTGCCCAACCAGGGCGTCATGATCCTCTACGAGGTACTGAACGAGCGCGAGGGCGTCCTCGCCGAGCGCACCTACAGCGTGTGGCCGGACATGGAACAGCTCATGCGCGAGCACAAGGTCCCGCAGTTCACGGTGGACTCGCACCGCCCGCTGCGCGCCTTCGACGTGTTCGGGCTCAGCTTCTCCACCGAGCTCGGCTACACCAACATGCTCACGGCCCTGGACCTCGCGGGCATCCCGCTGGAGTCCAAGGACCGCACCATCGACGACCCGATCGTCCTCGCGGGCGGCCACGCGGCCTTCAACCCCGAGCCGATCGCGGACTTCATCGACTGCGCGGTCATCGGCGACGGCGAGCAGGCCGTCCTCGACATGACCGAGATCATCCGCGGCTGGAAGGCCGAGGGGTGCCCGGGCGGCCGCGAAGAGGTCCTGTTCCGCCTGTCGCGGACGGGCAGCGTCTACGTTCCCGCCTTCTACGACGTCGAGTACCTGCCGGACGGCCGCATCGCCCGTGTCGTACCGAACAGGTCGGGCGTGCCGTGGCGGGTCTCCAAGCACACCGTCATGGACCTCGACGAGTGGCCCTACCCCAAGCAGCCCCTGGTCCCGCTCGCCGAGACCGTCCACGAGCGCATGTCCGTGGAGATCTTCCGCGGCTGCACCCGCGGCTGCCGTTTCTGCCAGGCCGGCATGATCACGCGCCCCGTGCGGGAGCGAAGCATCACCGGCATCGGCGACATGGTGGAGAAGGGCCTCAAGGCGACCGGCTTCGAAGAGGTGGGTCTGCTCTCCCTCTCCTCCGCCGACCACACCGAGATCGGTGACATCGCCAAGGGCCTCGCGGACCGCTACACCGAGGACAAGATCGGCCTCTCGCTGCCCTCGACCCGCGTGGACGCCTTCAACGTCGACCTCGCCAACGAGCTGACCCGCAACGGCCGCCGCTCGGGCCTCACCTTCGCCCCCGAGGGCGGCTCCGAGCGCATGCGCAAGGTCATCAACAAGATGGTCTCCGAAGAGGACCTCATCCGTACCGTCGCGACCGCGTACGGCAACGGCTGGCGCCAGGTGAAGCTGTACTTCATGTGCGGCCTGCCCACCGAGACCGACGAGGACGTCCTCCAGATCGGTGACATGGCGGTCAACGTCATCGCCAAGGGCCGCGAGGTCTCGGGCCAGAACGACATCCGCTGCACGGTGTCGATCGGCGGCTTCGTGCCCAAGCCGCACACCCCGTTCCAGTGGGCGCCGCAGCTCAGCGCCGAGGACACCGACGCCCGCCTCACCAAGCTCCGCGACAAGATCCGCGGCGACAAGAAGTACGGCCGCTCCATCGGCTTCCGCTACCACGACGGCAAGCCCGGCATCGTCGAGGGCCTGCTCTCGCGCGGCGACCGCCGCGTGGGCTCCGTCATCCGCGCCGTCTACGAGGACGGCGGCCGCTTCGACGGCTGGCGCGAGCACTTCTCCTACGACCGCTGGATGGCCTGCGCCGACAAGACGCTCCCCGCCTTCGGCGTGGACGTCGACTGGTACACCACCCGCGAGCGCACCTACGAGGAAGTCCTGCCCTGGGACCACCTCGACTCGGGCCTCGACAAGGACTGGCTCTGGGAGGACTGGCAGGACTCGCTCGACGAGACCGAGGTCGAGGACTGCCGCTGGACGCCGTGCTTCGACTGCGGGGTGTGCCCCCAGATGGACACCAGCATCCAGATCGGCCCCACCGGCAAGAAGCTGCTGCCGCTGACGGTCAAGAACTGACCGCACCGCCCCGGGCACACCGCATCACCGACTGATCACGAAGGGCACCCCGTCGCAACGGCGGAGTGCCCTTCGTGCGTCCCTGACGGTATGGAGAACCGGTCGACCCCGCAGGGCCCCGAAGGCTGCCTCACCGTCGCGATCCGCATCCCCGTACGGATCGTGGTCCTCGTCCTCGTCGTCCCCGTCCGCATGGCGTGGGACCTGCTCGCCGCCGGTGCGAAGGCGGTGCGCCGGGTGGTACTCGTGCCGCTGTGGCGGGTGCTCGTGGTGATCCCGTTCGAGTGGTCGTACCGGTTCCTGCTGACCCCCCTCGGGCAGGGGATCACCTGGCTGGCCGGCCTGGTCGGGGCCGGATGCGTCGCGCTGGGGCGGGGGGTGGCACGGCTCGCCGTGAACCTGGTCGCGTCCCCTGCCCGATGGCTGTTCCGTACCGTCCTGGCGCCGCTCGGACGCGGCGTCGGACGGGTCGTCAGGGGAATCGGCACGGGGATCGGCCTGGCCGCCCAGGGGATCGGGTTCGTGCTCGGACGCGTGCTGTGGGCCGTCTTCGTCCGGACGCCGGCCACGCTGTGGCGCCTCCTCCACCCGCTGCTGCGCTACGGCCTGCTGGCCCCCGGCAGCTGGCTGTACCGCAACGCCCTCACCCCGCTCGGCCACGCAACCGCCTGGTTGGGCAGGGCGGTCGGGGCCGCTCTGACGGCCCTCGCGCGGGGCCTCGGCGCGCTCGTCGTGCTGCTGTTCGTGGTGCCGGTCGTGTGGGCGTACCGGCAGGTGCTCACGCCGCTCGGGCGGGCGCTCGCCGTCGTGGCGCGGGAGATCGGGCACGCGGTCGGGCACGCCTGGCGGGCCGCCGGGTTCGTGTCGCGGGCCGTCGGCCGGGGGCTCAAGTGGCTCGGCCGCAACCTCGTCGGACGGCCCCTGCGCTGGGTGTACGCCGCACTGCTCACCCCGGTCGGACACTGGGCGCGGGACACGGTGCTCCGGCCGGCCGCCCGTGCCGTACGCGGGGTCGGGCGGATCGCGGCCGACGCGGCCCGTGGCGCGGGGCACGCCGCGCGCGAAGCCCTCGCCTCGGCCCGCGAGACCGTACGCAACGCCCGGCAGGAGGCCTGGCGGGCGCTGGTCGGCGGGTCGCCCCGGGAACGGGTGGAGCACCGGGCGCGTACTCTGGGTAGTACAACTACTGCCTCCGGCGCGGTGCCCGCCCCCGAGATCTCCCTCAGCAAAACGGAGGGATGAGCCGGGTAGCGCCCCCGCCGTGACCGGAGGGACCCCCACAGGACGGTGGGCGGCGCACACCCGCGCCCGCCCCGCACCGAGGAGAAGAACCACTGGGCAAGCGACAGCCCGAAGGCCCGCCGCCCGCACCCGCGGTGCAGCGCATCCGCCTGCGCTACACCAAGCGCGGCCGCCTCCGGTTCACCAGCCACCGTGACTTCCAGCGCGCCTTCGAGCGGGCCCTGCGCCGAGCCGAGGTGCCCATGGCGTACTCGGCAGGCTTCACCCCGCACCCCAAGGTGTCGTACGCCAACGCCGCACCCACCGGCGTCGGCTCCGAGGCCGAGTACCTGGAGATCGCGCTCACCGCACAGCGCGACCCCGAGAAACTGCGCGCCCTGCTCGACGAGTCGCTGCCCACCGGGCTCGACGTCGTCGACGCCGTCGAGGTCCGCACCTCGGGCCTCGCCGACCGGCTCACCGCCTCCGTGTGGGAGCTGCGCCTGGACGGCGTCACCGTCGAGACCGCCGAGAAGGCCGTCCGGACATTCCTCGCCGCCGACACCGTCGAGGTCCAGCGCCAGACCAAGAACGGCATGCGCACCTTCGACACCAGAGGCGCCGTCGCCGACCTCCAGGCGCTTCCTCCGCAGGCCGATAGGCCTCTCGGCGACGCCTGTGCGATACTGCGGCTGGTAGTGCGGCACCTGACACCTGCCGTACGACCCGACGACGTCCTGTCCGGTCTCCGAGCTGTGGCCGACCTGGCGCCGCCGGTCCCCGCAGCGGTGACCAGGCTGGCGCAGGGGCTCTTCGACGAGGAGTCCGGCACGGTGACCGACCCGCTCGCGCCCGACCGCGAGGCAGCCCCGGCCGCTCCACAAACAGCCGCCGGGACCGTCTCTGCGACGGCGCCGGAAGGTCCCGCCGCGTAAGGGCGGTCGTCGTAGCGCAGCCCTGGCACTCGGGAGCCACCTGGGTCGGGCCGCGCACAGACCTAACAGACTTTCGCCAGGCCGTACGCACACCGCGTGGGGAACCGGCGAGCCAGACATAACAGCTCCCGTGCGGCGCCCGCGCCCCGGACGGCGGCACCCGCGCACACCGCGTGGGCCGTGCCGCCGGACCGGACCAGGCGCGGCGCCCGGGAGCGTGACGGGAGCTACGCCCGCATGCTTGAGCAGAACGAATCCGGTACCACCGGAGACAACGACCAGAACAGCCCCAGCGACACGCTGCCGCCGCGCCGCAGGCGCCGCGCGGCATCGCGACCCGCCGGTCCGCCGGTGGGCGCACCCGGCGCGGAGGCCGCCGACACGGCGGGAACCGCCGAGACCCCGGCACCGGCCGCCGAGCCGGTCGCACCCGCCGCCGCAGAGCCCACCGAGGCCCCCGCGCCGCGCACCCGCCGCCGCGCGACCCGCAAGGCGACCGCCCCCGCCGGCGCGCCGCAGGCCGCCGCGGAGAGCAGCGAAACCCCCGCCGCGGCCGAGGCGCCCGCCGCCGAAGAGGCCGCAGAGCCCACCGAGGCCCCCGCGCCCCGCACCCGTCGCCGTGCCACGCGCAAGGCGACGGCTCCGGCCGGTGCGCCGCAGG